>JAISHP010000158.1 GCA_031262545.1 Candidatus Ancillula hodotermitis
GAGCCGTGTCATTCATTAGGGGTACAAAACGGCAAAGATTGAAGTGATGTTTAAATGCTATGGATGAGATGTGGATTATAATTGCGTATAGTGTAGGTATTATTGTGGTTTCACTTGCCATATTAATACCATTTTTTATTTATATGGACAAAAATAAAAAGAAATTGGTTGAAAAAAAGAAAAAAGATCGTGAAGAATACATTGCAAAATTAGATAAAATGAATTTAACTGACTATGAAAAAGAAAGTTTGCTATTACAATATGATAATAATAATAGCCAAAAGGCTCAAGTGGCTTCAAACTTGGCGACTGGGCTTATGGTTTCAAATGCAATTAACTATAGAAATTTTAAGTAAATAATTGTAAATTTATATTATATTTAATGGTGTTAGAAGTTGATATTTTAGTTTATAATGTTATTATGAATTTAATTGTTGGGAAAGAAGTCCCTGACTGGTCTTATGTTTTAGATCATCTTAAAAGGTCTAAAAGGATAGTCGGTGAAGTTGATATAAAACAAGAGTGGGCAGATGAATCTTATGCTGATCCAAAGGCTGTTGTTTTCGACCCTGATTATAATTCAATTACGGGTAGAGGTATTCGCACTATTGGATATTCTAGGCTGGATGGTTTTTGTATTACTACTATTACGGTTTGGGATAATAGTTATTTGTGGGGAGCTTCTGCGTGGAAATCAAACACTAAAGATTTAACTTACTATAACAAAGGAGGTAAATATGAAAATTGAAAAGATATTAGAATTAGAGGCTGAAAATTACGAGAATGGAAATAATATGGTTTTACCTGATGGAGCAATTCCAACTCGTGTCGGACATAAATATGAGACAATATCAATGGAATTTGACCCAGAGTTCGCACAAACAGTTCGAAATGTATTTGGAAATAATTCAGAAAAAATTGGAAAATATTTTGAAAATTTAGCAAAAGCTCAACCCGTTTTTGCTTAAGAATGTTTGAGAGCCGTGTCATTCATTAGGGGTACAAAACTGAGCACAGTGAAACACCCCGTCTTCGTCAGCCTTCGGCTTTCCGAATCCACCCCTCTACAGAGGGGAACTTACACACTATTGTGAAATTTGACTAAAATGTATACGATTTTAAATAAGATAATTTGCAAAAATTTTACAAATTATTTGATATGAGTATAATTTTTCTCTTGACAATATTTTTTATTCGGGTTTAATGTAAATATGAGGTTAAGAGGTTATTTGGGTAATAAATTTAAAATTACGATATTTGCTTTAGTAGTTTTTTCTGTTTGCATATCAGGAATTATGTTTTGTAAAAGTTTTTCTTGGGCGGCAGATGATATGCCTGTAATGGATTCAGGACTTGCTAATACAACTCCTTCTTCAGTCGTTATCTCGCTTGATGGATCGGTTTCTGATTATAATCATTTTAATGTTTCTGGTGTTGGATTTGATTATGTAACCCAATTTGTAATTACTAATCAAGATCTTTCTTCTGCTTCTGGAACGGATGAGACAGGTAATTTTGTTTCTTTAGGAACTGGTGATGGTGATGGTATTTGTGGAACTTATGATGATGTAAGTAATCTTAATTCAATGACTTGTACTTTTACTTCTGAGATCGCAACTGAAATTGAATCAACTCTTTCAACCTCATTTACGGATGGAGTGCAAACGGGAGCCTTATATTTCTTTATGTGCACAAGTTCAGATTGTAGTTCAATATCTACAAGCACTACTAGTGGATACGAAACAGAAAGTTTTCAGTTTGTTGTTGGAAATGCTCCTTCAGTAGATTCAGCAATTTACTCAACTACTCAATTACTCTCAACAACAACTTCTATTTCAGGAATAGGTTCAAATCCAAGTTATGGATCTAACTTTTATGGTGCTACTGTTTATTTTAAAATTGGTGATTCTGGAAGTTATACCAAAAATGATAACTGCGTTGTTTCTGGGCAATACAACAATAATATTGACTGCTCACTCGTTGATTTTTCTTCGGCTAATCAAGGAGATAAAATTTATTTAAAAATTGAGACACCTTTTGGAACTTATGATGGATCAGCTATTGGAAAATATTGGACGATTGTTGCTCCCGTACCAGAGGTTACCCCAAATAGCGGAACAAATAATGATGGTGAAGATGGAAGCGTTACATATGCTAACTCAAAATATACTGTCACGAGTGGGGTTGGGGTCTTTTTTGATTATAATTCTATAACGGCTTTAGCCAATAAAGCAAATTGGGACGGAGAAGGATTTCGTGTGAAGTTTGGTAATAAAATTATGAGTAGTGGAACTATGCTGATGAATTCAGGAGGAACTGTTAGTGATGGATGTAGTATGCTATTTAATTCAAGTTCTAGTGAGATGATTGATGGATTCATTTGTTCTCTTCCTAAAGCATCTGATGCTGTTGGTAGGTTGCGCTCAGCTAGTGTTGGGATTCAAATTCAATTTTATAATAGTGATGATACTGTAGCTTATGCCTCTGATGCTGCTATATATACTTATTCAAATTATGGTGGTACCCCTTCAGATACAGGTCTTTGTAGTGGGGTAGAGATGAATGGAACACCTCAAGGTGATGGTGATGTTGAGGCTGAATGTGATATTGATATTAATTATTCTATTAAAGAACAGATTACATTGCAAATCAATAAAGGAATAACAACTATCACAACTCCAGCAGATGGTGGGTCTGCAGTTGATTCTGGTGATCTTTATGCTGAAGTTAAAACAAATGCTAAAAAGGGTTATCAACTTTCAATAAATGGTATAAGAAATACGGGTGGAACTTGTGCTGCGAATAATTTACTCTGCACAGGTATTGCTAGTAACTCAAAGACTTTTCCCACTCTATCAAGTTCTGGAATATTGACAGATAATACTTGGGGGTATGCAGCAAGTAGAGCAGACAATCAGCCAGCAATTGATCCTAATTCAACAATATTTCAAAGAATTCCCGAAGATGAATCTTCAATTGTAACACTCAATGGAACTTTTTCAAATATGCCAACTGCTGGTGAGAGAACTTGGCTTTTCTTCGGAGCTAAAACAACTGGGGCAACTCCAGCTGGTGATTATTCTGGTAAAGTTCGTATTACGGCTTTTGCAAAAATATAGTTTTAAATACTTGTATAATATTTAAGTGAATAAACAATTAAATAATCCTTTTTATTTATCAACTTTTGATTTGCCTAGGCAGCCTGGTGCAAGTAAGGATATTAAATTAGAGCTTCCTTTAGATGAACTTGTTGGGACGCAGTTACAATATATTGAAAAAGGTCAGAAAGTTTCTTTTGAGGTAACTTTAGATTCTGTTTTGGAAGGCATCTATCTAATTGGTAAAGCTGAAACAAATTTAAAAACTATTTGCTCAAGATGTGCTAAGGAATTTAATGAAGATATTTCAGTTAATTTGAATGGATTTTATCCTTATGAAGAATCTGCTTTGGATTTTGATGAATCTTTAGATGTCTATAATATGGTTGAAAATCAATATATCGATTTAATTGAGATTTTGAGAGATAGTGTTTCTGATCAAATTGAGTTTTCACCTCTTTGCTCTGATTGTAAAGAGATTGTTGAAAATCATGAAGAAGGTGATCCAGAATTGAGTTGGACTTATTCAGAAAATGGAATAAATGATGAAAAAGATCAGGTTGATGACAGATTTTTTAATTTATTGAAATTGAAAGAGCAATTGGCTGGAAATGACTAAAAAAATTGGTGTTTTAGCACTTCAAGGAGCTTTTATAGAACATCGCAAGCAGCTTGATAAATTAGGAGTTGATTCTTTTGAGATTAGGCAGTTAAAAGATTTGATTAACGCTCAAAAAAATAATAAAATTGATGGTTTGATTATCCCAGGTGGTGAATCAACAGTAATATCAAAATTATTAGTTGAATTAAAATTATTTGAACCAATTAGAGCGGCTATCCAAGAAGGTTTGCCAGTTCTTGGAACTTGTGCAGGCATGATTTTACTGGCTAAAGAGCTTTCTGAAGAAGGTAAAGGAACTGCTGATAAATTACAAGATTCTCCAACTCTACAAGTTTTAGACTGTAAAGTTAGACGCAATGGCTGGGGAAGGCAGCTTGGAAGTTTTAAAACTAATGCAAAATTTGGTCTGGGCGAGGTCAAAAATGATATTGACATGGTCTTTATTCGTGCTCCATATATCGAAGAAATAGGCTCTAGAGTAAATGTTTTAGCGGAAGTAGAAAATAAAATTGTGGCAGTTAAACAAGACAATATTTTAGCAACAGCTTTTCACCCTGAACTCACAGATGATTTGACTGTTCTAGAAGAGTTCTTGAAGATATAACGGTATAATATATATTGATGAAACCGAATTACAAATCGCTTTATAAAATGCCGATAAATGAAGGTTCGGCTTTTTTTAAATTTGTTGTTTCGGTTTTAAGAATTTTTGTGATCAATCGCAAAGTTGATCGTGTATCTGAGGGTGAAGAATATATTCCAGAAAGAAGTTCAGACCCAAAAAAGAGTTCGGCTATTGTGATAGCTCCGCACATGTCGGATTGGGATTCTTTATTTGCGACTGAATTGGTTACAAGACGAGGAAGAATGCCGAGGATATTTGCTAAAGCTAGTCTTTGGAAAATTCCTGTTGTTAAACAAGCTTTTGAATCTGGTAGATTAATACCGGTTGAGCGGGGCACAAGCCATGCTAAAGATAGTTTAGGAGAAGCAATAAAAGCAATCGCAGAAGGTGATATTGTTTTTATTTTTCCAGAAGGAACTATCTCTAAAGACCCTGAGTCTTGGCCAATGACTTGTAAAACAGGGGCGGCACGTCTAGCTTTAGCGACTGGGTCAAAAATTATCCCTATTATGCAAGATGGAGCTCAGTTTTTGAATAAAAATAATTCACGTGATGTATCTTGGTTTTCTAAAATGTGGAGTAAAGAACTAAATCGCCCTTTGGTTCATTTGAAAGTCTATCCTCCTATTCATTTAGATGGTTCTGTTGATAATTTGGAAGATGTTGAAAAGGCTAATCAAAAAATAGAGAATATATTAACTAAAATTGTTGAGGAAAACCGTGGGGCAAAAGCTCCTGCAAGATGGAATCCCAAACTAAAAGGAAGAATTAATGGCTAGAATAGCGATTTTAGGTTGTGGACGTTTTGGTTCGGTTGTTGGTGGTTTGCTTAAAGATGCTGGAAATGATGTAACTTATTGGGGAAAGCGCCCTGAGGCTGTTAAAGCTATTGAAGGGGCTAGTTGTGATATCGGTAAAGTTTTAGATAATGCAGATTGTGTTTTTGTAGCAATTGCTGCCCAACATGCTCGTGAGGTTTTGGAAAAGTATAAGTCAGAATTGCTTGAGCGACCACGAAGGTATGTTTCTTTAATGAAAGGAATTGAAGTTTCAACTGGGATGTTGATGAGTGAGATGATTTTGGATGTTCTCGGAGTTTCGGATAAAGATATTTTTGCTTTAGCTGGTCCAAATATTGCTCGAGATATAAAGATGGGTGATGTAATCGGAATGACAATTGCTGGTTCAGCAGATACTGAAAAAGAAAGTTTAGATAAACTTGTTAATTTGTTTGTTAGAAATTCCCAAGTCAGGACAGAAAAGTCTTTTGATATTGTCGGGATTCAGTTGATGAGCTGTTTGAAGAATGTCTATGCGATTATGACTGGTTA
>JAISHP010000159.1 GCA_031262545.1 Candidatus Ancillula hodotermitis
TAAGCTGACCGCAGGACAAATGGAGTTGAGGCATGATTTTTCTGCCTCTATATCGAACATAAAATTCCCGCCTGCTTTGCAGAAGGGATTAAAATTTTATGTGAGAGTAATAAGCACAGTCCTCTTTTCTTCAAAGCTAGTAATTAACTTCCAACTAATTCTCAAAAAACTTTTGAGTTTATTTGTCGATGTTTACGGTTTTTTCGAAAAGAGTAGGGTCTTATAACCACCCCGTCAGCTTCGCTGCCACCCCTCCAAGGAGGGGAACTTTAGGATTTGCTTAGTTCCCCTCGTTGGAGGGGTGCCCGGAGGGCGGGGTGGTTATGTGGATAAGGAATAATTTTCAAACGAGAGTGAATAGTATAATGTATATATGGTCGGTGCTGGGCAAAGTTTGAAAAAGATTGATAAAGTTTTGATCGCCAATCGTGGTGAAATAGCGGTTAGAGTTATTAGAACTTGTCGTGATTTGGGAATTAGTTCAGTTGCTGTTTATTCGGATGAGGATAGGAATGCGCAGTTTGTCGAATTGGCTGATGAGGCTTATTCTTTGAATGGAACAGGTTTCCAAGATACGTATATGAATCCGGATAAAATTTGTGAAATTATATTAAGAACTAACGCTAAGGCTGTTCATCCTGGTTATGGCTTTCTTTCTGAAAATTCAGATTTTGCTAGACGTGTAGCTAATTTAGTTGTTAAAGACGTAAATGGAAAAGATATCAATGTTAGTTGGTTGGGTCCATCTGGCGATGCAATTGAAGCTTTAGGCGATAAAGTTAAAGCTAGAAAAGTTGCTGAAAAGGCCAATGTTAACCCTGTTCCGGGTTTATCTGATTTTCTTGATTCTGAAGATACTGTTCGTAGTTTTATTAAACAACATGGATTTCCAGCGATTCTAAAAAGAGCTGATGGCGGTGGTGGTCACGGAATTACTGTTGTTAGAAATGAATCAGATTTAGATAACTTTTTAATTGCTCATTCTCACGATATCAATTTTTATTTTATTGAGCGTTTTGTTGAGAATGCTCGTCACGTTGAAACTCAATCGGCGAGAGATCGCCTTGGAAATTTTTCGGTTGTCTCGACTAGAGATTGCTCTCTTCAGCGTAGAAATCAGAAACTTCTGGAAGAAGCCCCTGCTCCTTTTTTGAATCCTGAAATTGAAAATCAAATTCGTGTTTGGTCAAAAGCTCTTTTTGAAACTGTAAATTACGAAGGTTTAGGAACTTGTGAATTTTTATTGGAGAATTTGGGAGAAGGAGAGCAAGCTCTTTATTTCTTGGAAGTAAATCCTCGTCTTCAAGTTGAACATACAGTTTCTGAAGAAGTATCTGGTGTAGATCTTGTTGAGCAACAAATTAGAATTGCCGAAGGTTTACCTCTAGATAAGAAACTTTTAGTTTCTGATCAAGTTAATACTGATGTTAATGGTGACCAAATTCATTCAATCGAATTGAGAATTACATCTGAAAATCCTTATACAGGAATGACGCCGACAGCAGGTGTGATTTCTAAATTAAATTGGCCAATGGGCCCTGGAGTTAGATTAGAGCCAGGAATAAAATTGGGTGATCAGGTTACAACAGATTTTGATTCTATGGTTGCAAAAATTATTGTGACTGGAAAAAATCGCTCAGAATGTATTGCCAGAACAAAGAGAGCTCTAAAAGAATTTGAAATTGTTGGTATTTCAACACCTAAAGATTTATTTAATGTGATTTTGTCAAGACCAGAATTCGTTTCAACAACTAAAGAAGGTTTTACTGTTTCGACAAAATGGCTTGAGAATGTTATTCTTCCTGAATTTGACAAAAAAGCTGGAGAATTAGAGTTTAGTGGTGAGGGTTCAAATAACAAGTCCAGTAGCCAGTCAAGTAACAAGTCAAATGCGGAGTCTCAAATTAATTCAGCTGAAGAAACTACTGAATATTCAACTTTTGTTGTTGAAATTGATGGGAAACGTTCAACTCTAAAATTACCTGATACCTTGCTAAATACTTCCGGAAGTAGTCAATCTAGTTTGGGAAATGTTAACCAGGCTGGAAGATGGGGTAGAACAAGCTCGAACCGCTTAGCTAATGGAAGAATGTCAAGTATTTTAGGACGCAGGGGAGTTGGAAGTGATTCTCTAACTGCTGGACAAAGTTCTGTAGTTAGTGCTGATCCGAGTAAGATTGTTTCTCCTATGCAAGGGATTGTGGTTAGGGTTTGTGTTGATCGTGGGCAGGAAGTTAAAGCTGGTGATCTAGTTGTTGTTCTTGAGGCTATGAAGATGGAGAAATTTGTTACTGCTGAAGCTGATGGAGTTGTTCAAGAAATTCACGTTGTTGCTAAAGATTCTGTTCAAACAGGACAACTCCTTGTTTCTCTTGAAGATGTAAAGTAATTGTTTTCTTAAATTAATTTCTCTATCTTAGAAATACTCTATATCTTCTAATATGAGTATAATTCGCTTTAATTGCTTATTTTGAGTAATGTGAATTGTAAAGTGAACTTGACAAAAAATGTAAAGTCTGCTATACTATTAATATGAAAACAAAAATCAAAGCGATGAGGAAGGAGTTGAAGGTCTCACAAGAAGAGCTTGCGGAATCTGTTGATGTTTCTAGGCAAACGATTATCTCAATTGAGAATGGGCGATATATTGCTTCTTTACCTTTAGCTTTTAGAATTGCTAGATTTTTTAAAACTACTATAGAGGAAATCTTCATTTATAATGAAGAGGAGGATGAGTAATTGTGGCAATTAAGATGACAGGTAAAAAATTGAAATATAGAAGGCATTTAGAATTAACGATTTTAGGTGAGGCTATTATGGGGATAACACTTTTAGTTGGTGGGATTTTTCTTGTGATGTTTTATCATAATCTGCCTATTGCTAATCTCCAATTAAGAGCGGGAATTATAGGTGGTTGTTTTGGAGGGGCTGCTGGAGCTTTGGGGGGAATTATTTATCGTTTGAGAGCTCTTTTTAGTGAAAAAAATTTTCAAAAGCTTTATTTAAAAGAAAAAGATGAGATGAATGTTGATATTAAACAAAAAAGTGGTTTTATTACTTTTTTGGTTATGACATATTTATGTGTTGTTATTATGTTTATTGCAGCATATTTAAATAATTTTACTCTTTTTTGGGCTATGACAGAAGTTGTGTTAGTCAGTTATATTGTGTTTTATGTAGTTTGTGCGATATTGAAATTTATAAATAATAGACAAAATAAAGATGAGGAATAGGAGAAAGGAAAATAATGAAACTTGAAGTAAAAAATATTTCTAAATGTTTTGAGTCAGGCAAAAAAGCCGTTCAAGCCTTGGATGGTGTTTCATTTGAAATTAACTCAGGAGAAATATTTGGGTTTGTTGGAGCGAATGGAGCTGGTAAATCTACAACCATGCGTATAATAATGGGGGTTTTGAGCCTTGACAATGGTGAAGTGTTAGTTGATGGGAAGCAGATTTCTCAAGAAGATCGCCAGGCAATTGGTTATATGCCTTCAGAAAGAGGTTTGTATCCTAAGATGAAAGTAAATCAACAATTACAATTTTTTGGTGAGATTCATGGTCTTAGTCCTAAAGAGGCAAAAGAACAGGCTGATTTTTGGATTGATAAATTGAGCGTTCGGGAATACGCTGAGAAAACTTTGACAACTTTATCAACAGGAAATCAACAAAGGGTTCAGCTCGCTGCAGCCCTTGTAGGGAAGCCTAAGATGTTAATTTTGGATGAACCTTTTAGTGGGCTTGATCCTTTGGCTGTAAAAGTAATGAGCGGTGTGATTAAGGAATTTGCTAATCAGGGAATGCCGGTTTTGTTTTCTTCTCACCAATTGGAATTAATTGATGAGTTAGCTGATAAAGTTGGGATTATCCAAAAAGGAAAAATGGTAGCAGATGGAACACCAGATGAACTTAGAAAACAAGCTCATGCACCTGCGAAAATCGAAATTCCAACACCACTAGCAAATATTTTCGGTGATTTAATTAAAGAAGGAGAATAAAGTGAAAAATATTAAAATTATTGCAAAAAGAGAAATAACAACTAGATTAACTTCAAAAAGTTGGATTGCCTCAACGGTATTTACAACTGCGATGTTGATGGTGATTTTGTGGTTTTATTCTAAACTTGGTTCTGGGAATTCTAGTAATGCGACTAATATGCTTGGAGGGAATGCCAAACAAATTGCAGATGCTCAAAAACAAGCTCAAGCAGATGTTCTTACAAGCTTAGGAACGACAGTTGATCAATATCAAGCTGCTGTTTCGGCTAAAGCTAGTGAAATATTAGCCTCTATGAATCTTGATAGTGCTTCTTCTGCAGCGACAGGAATGTTGATTGGGATTTTTGTTGCCCTAATCTTATTTATGTCAATTCAGGTTACTGGTTCACAAATTGCTCTTGGTGTTGTTGAAGAAAAACAAAGTAGGGTTGTTGAAATAATCCTCTCAACTATGTCTAGTTTTCAATTACTAATGGGTAAGATTCTTGGCTTAGCTGTTTGTGGAATTATTCAAATGGTTGTAATTTTTGGGGGAGCAATTGCAGTTGTTGCAGCTTTGGGGTCTGGTAATCCATTTTCAACTATGATCACACCTGAATTGGGGATAATTGCATTATTATTCTTTATTGTTGGTTATTTTAGTTATGCTTGTCTATATGCAGCTTTTGCTTCAACTGTTTCAAGAATGGAAGAAGTTAATCAGGCGATTACTCCTGTTATGTTAATTATGATGTTGGGATTTTTTGGTGCAATTTTCGGGAATATGTTGGTTCCTGGCATTCAACCAATATTAAAATTCTGTCCATTTTTGAGCCCATTAGCTATGTCGGGGCTTTTCGCACAAGGTGATGCTTCTCTAACTGAGGCACTAATTAGTTTGGCAATTTCAGCAGTTGTTGTTCCTTTTGTCGTGATGTTTGCAGCAAAATTATATGACCGTTCAGTTTTGCAAACAAGTAAGGTAAATATTTTCAAAAAAGCTAATTAATACCGGTTTTTGTTAAAATAACGCTCACTGTAACTAATTTCTCTATCTTAGAAAATACTCTATATCTTCTAACACGCGCATGATTCGCTTCGCTCATATTATGCTTGTTAGTGAAAATTTAATTTTATTTATATGAATCGCT
>JAISHP010000160.1 GCA_031262545.1 Candidatus Ancillula hodotermitis
CTTAAGAATTTGATTTTGCGAAATTTGATCTTTTAGTGATATTGAATCTTTAAAAGCTAAATCTTGGCAATAGACCACATCAACATCGTAATTATCTTGCAAAGTAAAAGGTTCAAACATTTTAGAAAGATAGTTTTTGTCAATAATGTCATCAGCGTCGATAAAGGTAATTAATCCATTAGGATTTTTTTCGGTAGCTAAATTAATTCCTTGCTGACGAGCAGCATTAGATCCTAAATTTTTTTGATTAATAATAATAAATCTTGAATCTTTTTTTTGATAACTTTGGCAAATGTCAAGGGATTTATCGGTTGAACCATCATTAATAAGGACACATTTCCAAAGATCGTAATCTTGAGCAATAATACTATCCAAACATTCTGAGAGAAATTTGTCAGCATTGTAAATAGGAATAATTATTGAAATTTCAATATTCATAAATATATTATCTCACTAAATTTGTTTAGTTATATAATAGTAGATTAATTTTCATTAAGTAAAGTAGTATATTGTTTATAAACATCAATATATAATATATAAGATATGATTTGGTAAAATATTGTCAGTATTTTTGTGCCAGTTAGGAAAGGAATTAATATTGAACAAGCAAAAAGAGCAAGAGCGAGCAGAACTTCATAAAACGATTTGGCATATCGCCAATGATTTGCGCGGTTCTGTTGACGGCTGGGACTTTAAGTCTTATGTACTTGGTATCCTTTTTTACCGTTTCATTTCTGAGAACCTAACTAGTTATCTAAACGAAGATGAGCGCAGGACTGGGAACTTGGATTTATTGAAAGTTATGAGGTGAAGCAATGACAAATTCACAATTCTCAACTATTCTAGGAGTGGCAATTTTACCTGGTATTTTCAATTATCTGAGAATACCTGCTACTCAACAAATAAACGAAATGGACAGATTCTATCGTTCGAAATTGTTTAGGACTTTAGAAAATCCCGATAATGGACTTTGGCATCTAAGTCAACCGGTCTTAGCCCAAATGTATCTTCAAGAAAAAGAAAATGGCAATTTTGATACACCAGAGGAGCAGTCATGAAGGAAGAAAATAAACTGACTCCAGAAAACGAATTTCTAATTTTTGCGATTGAATATTACCGGAATGCAAAAGGATTGACTGGCAAAGAAGTTGCCGATTTATTCACAAAGCACAATATATATAAGTTAATTCATGACAGCTACTTTATCTATCATATTGAGTCCCCGAATAATATGGTAACTGAAATTGATCGCTTAGTTGCTAGCGGTAAAGTTTGGGGTAAGGATAAGATCAATATCGACACTTTAGGTGGCGCCAATGAGTGATATACAAATTGATAACGAGAATTCATTGGTTAGCACAACTTCTGATTTTGCTGACATTGTCAAGCTTATTCAATCTACCCGCTCGAAAGTTTTTTGCTCGGCCAATAAAGAACTCATTAATCTTTACTGGCAAATTGGTCAAACTGTTTCCCAAAAAACTGTAGAAGATGGTTGGGGTAAGTCAACCGTCGAACAATTATCTGAATATATTCAAGAAAAAGATTCAGAATTACGTGGATTCTCTCAATCTAACTTATGGCGTATGAAACAATTTTATGAGACCTATAAAAACAATCAAAAGCTCTCAACGCTGTCGAGAGAAATTCCTTGGAAGCATAATACTATGATGCGTAAATTCGACAAAATGAAAAAAATATGGTATAATATATTTAATGGTACCCGTTCCGGCGCTTGCGTTATAGGGCGGGTCTTCTTTTTTAATAAGGCTGGTGTTCGGTGGCAACATTAAAAAAGTTTAGGGATTATTCAGAGCAAATTAAACTGTTGGAATCTCGTGGAATGCTGATTCGAGATGAGGCTCGTGTTGAAAAAATTCTCGAATTCAATAACTATTATCGGTTAAGTGCATATTGGTATCCTTATAGGATTATGGCAAAAGGTGAAAGGATTGATAAATTTAACCCTAATACTTCATTCGATGATGTTTATAAACTGTATCAATTTGACTGCAATTTGCGACAATCTTGTTTTCAAGTTCTTTCTCGAATTGAAATTTCTCTTAAATCTATAATTGGTTATGAAATTGGTAAGATTGACCCCTTAGCCCATCTTGATTTATTAAAACTGAACCCCGATGCATCTGCAAAAGTCCGTGATTGGCATTTTTATTTCTTAAAACGCTTTGATAAACACCTTCAGGATTCAAAAAATGAAGACTGTGTAATTCATCACAATAAAAAATATGGCGGTAAAATTCCTGTTTGGGGAGCGGTTGAAATTATGGATTGGGGATCACTCTCGCGGTTGTTTACCTGTTGTTCAAGTGATATCAAGCAAAGTGTGATTGGACATTATGATGATGAATTAACAATCGGACTATTTGAATCTTGGATTAGTTCTCTAAACTATTTTCGAAACTTATGCGCACATGAATCAAGGATATGGAATCGATTCATAAAAACTAAGCCTAAAGTGCCAAATTACGAATTACTCACTACTTTTGGCGATTTTGCACCCCTTAAACTAGATTATACCAAAATCTTTCTACTTTTATCAATTGTGCAGTTTTTCATAAGAATTGTGGATAAAAAACAATCTAATGTAATTACCAATCAACTTAGTAGTTTTCCAACTGACATTGGTTTATCCTTATCAATGGCTGGTTTCCCAGAAAATTGGCAGTCGCTAAAACTTTGGAGGGGCTAATGAGTAAGATTGACGAGCTGATTCAGGAGTTGTGCCCTGACGGGGTGGAGTATCTACCATTTGGTGATTTTGTTTCCATGCAGACTGGACAGCAGTTAAATCGATCAAAATTATCAGATTCAGGAACCTATCCTGTTATGAATGGTGGTATTTTTGCCTCTGGTTATTGGGACGAATATAATATCGATGAAAACACTATTATTGCAAGCCAAGGTGGAGCGTTTGCTGGTTTTGTTAACTTTATGACTTCAAAATTTTGGGCGGGAGCTCATTGTTTCGTGATTAAAATTATAGATGATAGAATCGTTAACAAGTATGCTTACTACTTTCTCAAGAATATGCAGGATGATATTCAAAATGCCAAACTTGGCGCTGGTATTCCTGGACTGAACAAAAAAGAATTACAAAGCTTAGAAATCCCCATTCCTCCTCTCCCAATTCAGCGCCAAATCGTAGCGATCCTCGACAAATTTGATGCGCTAGTGAATGACATCAGCGCTGGTCTGCTTGCTGAAATCGAAGCTCGCCAAAAGCAATATGAATATTACCGCAATCAGTTACTAGCTTTTCCCTGCCCGCCGACAGGCGAGGCTGAACTCAAGGCGGCAGCCTAATGGCTAGTTCTCCACAGGAAATTCTAAAATTCTTCACCGATCGTTTTGAAAACGAAGCGTTGAATTTGTATGTGCGTTCGGTTGTTGTCACAGTCGGCAATCATACTTATGTAGAGGTTTACACAAATCGCGGGATTTACAATTGGAATTTGGTTGATGGCGTTTTGAAAGGCATCGAAGGCGTTAAGGACATCGAAATTAAAAAACTAGAGTTACCACACGAAGTAGGCACAAAATTGGTAATCGATAACGATATTAAAATTAATTTAAAGGAAAATTACAACGTTTTGGGCTTTGACGTTAATGTTTACTCAAAAGTCCAAAACCTCAAAACACCAAATCAAAAATTTATTTTAACGGAACCAACTTTACCTATTCAGAAGAAAAATTCTCAAATCACTTATAATCAAATGGTGGAGTTAGTTTACGAGAGTAACCGCATCGAAGGAAGTAAGCTTACTTTTGGGGAAACTAAGGATACGATTGAAAACATTGATGAAGATTACAGCGAGGATATCCCAAAGTTAGAGGCAAAAAATCTATTTCTAGCTACACAATATGTTGCTCAGCAAGCTCAGACTGGCAAACCGGCTGATGAACAATTATTGCATGATATTCACGGGAGAATACTTTTCGGTATAAATAACGCTAATAATGGAATATTCCGTCGCCATCGAGTTTACATTAAAGATTCTAGTACCGAATTTGCGCCGGCTGATAAAGTGACTTCAGAAATCCACAATATGTTCGCGGAATATACAAAACTCATTAAAACTAAAACACACCCGATTTCTTTGGCAGCCTTTATGCACAGCCGTTTTGTCAATATTCACCCATTTGTTGATGGCAATGGGCGAACTGCTAGACTTCTGATGAACTATGAATTATTGAGGTCGGGTTATAGCGCAGTCAATATATCAGCAGATGACGAACGTCTAAAATATTATAAAATTGTTGATTATGTAGGTCTGACGAAGAATTATCAAGAATTGGTTGACTATATCGCTAATAAATTATCGATTGACACTGTAAATGACACTGTAAAACCCGATTTAGCAAAAAATGACACTGTAAATGACACTGTAAATGACACTGTAAAAGGCATGCTAAAATTAATGCTGATAGATCCGTTAATCACAATTGACGAAATGTCTGAAAAATTAGGTAAAAGTCGCAGTACAATTTTGCGGTGGGTTAAAAAAGCAAAACAAACTGGAGACCTTAAGCGTGTTGGCTCAGATAAGGCTGGCTATTGGCAGGTGATAGATAATGCAATATAATACTGTCGCTGAAAGTAACGAATCAACCGTCGTTGCGGAGTTCGTTCCGCAATATAAGAAGGCGACTGAATATCAATCAGAAGCCCAGCTTGAGCGTGAATTCATCAAACTCCTTGAAACCCAAGGCTATGAATATTTAAGCAATGTGCGTAACGAATCCGATTTGCTTGATAACCTCAAAGCTCAACTAGAAAGACTGAACGATTACCAATTTTCCGATACCGAATGGTCTGAACTTCTGGAGAATTATGTTTGCAAAGGTAGTGACGGTATTCAAGAAAAACTCAGAAGATTCAGGAAGATTTCCAATACCCTCTTGAACGTTTTGATGGCACCCATAAGAATATCAAGTTGATTGATAAGACTAACATTCACAACAACTTTTTACAAGTAATAAATCAATACGAAGTTCATGCTGAAGGTGCTGATGTGACTCGTGACAACCGTTACGATGTGACAGTTCTAGTTAACGGCTTGCCGCTAGTACATATTGAGCTTAAACGTCGTGGAGTAGACTTGAAAGAAGCATTTAACCAAATTAATCGTTATCAAAGGGACAGTTTCTGGGCTGAGCATGGACTGTTTCAATATGTTCAGTTATTCGTAATTTCGAACGGCACCTATACCAAATATTATTCCAACACCACTCGCTTCCAAGCGCAGCAAGAGAATGCAAACAGCAACAGGAACAAGAAGAAAACCAGCAACAGTTTTGAATTCACTTCTTGGTGGGCAGATGCTAAAAATAAGCCGATTTACGATTTAATGGGGTTCGGTCAAACTTTCTTCGCCCGGCATGCTCTTGAAGATTCTGATCAACTACTGTGTCTTTACTTCGGATAAAATGCTGTTAGTAATGCGACCTTATCAGATTGTGGCAACTGAGCGTATTTTAGAGCGAATTAAAGTTTCTGAAATGGCACCGAAATTAGCGAAAATGTTAGGGACTGTCAAGGCCGGCGGCTATATCTGGCATACAACTGGTTCTGGTAAAACTCTAACTTCATTCAAAACTGCCCAACTCGCTAGCAAAATGCCTGAAATCGATAAAGTTCTGTTCGTGGTAGACCGTAAAGATTTAGACTATCAAACGATGAAAGAATATGACAAGTTTGAAAAAGGCGCCGCAAATTCTAACACTTCGACTAAAGTTTTGCAGAAGCAACTAGAAGATCCTAATGCTAAGATCATTATTACCACGATTCAAAAACTCTCGAAATTTATCGGTAAGAATAAAGGTCACGAAATTTATGATGGTCATGTAGTGATTATTTTTGATGAATGCCACCGCTCCCAATTTGGCGATATGCATCAAGCGATTACTAAGACGTTTAAGAACTATCACCTTTTTGGGTTTACCGGCACTCCAATCTTCGCAGTAAATGCGGGAACTGGAGCAAAAAACCCAGATTTGAAAACTACTCCGCAGGCTTTCGGTTGCTATCTGCATGGTGACCCTAAGAACTGCCCACCTGAAGATCATCAAACAGCAATGCACACTTACACAATTGTCAATGCTATTAATGATAAGAATGTCTTACCGTTCAGAATTGACTATATCAATACGGTTAAGGCTAAAAAACTATTGTAGACGAATATGTCCACAGAATTGATACAGAAAAGACATTTCTTGACCCCAATCGCATTTTAAACAGTGTGAAGACTTTTGGTAATATCGTCTGCTTCAGGAACCTCGAAAAAGCGACTAATGATGCGATTGCGCTGTTTGGTGATGAGAATGCCAGTGGGATTGTTTTGCTTAAATTATTTGACGACTACTATAATGGCTACGAAGATAATGGCAGAAAAATCAAGGGTTATGAGCAACTAATTGCTGAACTGATTCAGAAATATCCTATTGATACGGAAATTATTGCCGAAGAGAACCTAAATCATGAAAATACCAAGAAGTTCATTGACTGCGCGTTTCGTGATGGCGAACTTGAAACTTCAGGAATGAAAATAAAGACAATCTTACCACCAACTTCACGTTTCTCACCCGCCGGCAATTCTCACGCCGAGAAGAAGAAGACTGTAATCACTAAGCTTAAAGCCTTCTTTGAGAGATTTTTAGGAATCTGAATTTAGCAATCTCGTGAGATAATATTAAATATGTTAAAGGGTCGGTTAAATATTAAACTAAATAAATATTATTTAGGTTTATTTGCTATTTCACTTTTGGTAACATTACCGTACTGGATAAATTTTGGTTTTGTTCCAAATGGAACTGATTTGCCATTCCATTTAGGATCTAGATATTTTGCCGCACTAGAAGGATTTAAAGATGGTCAAATAATTCCTCAAGTTAATCCATTGCAGAATAATGGACAAGGATTTGGAGCATTAATATTTTATGGACCAACAGTTTCATATATTTTTGCATTAGTTTACAGTATTATTCCTAATTTATATGTAGTATTGACATTAATGGTGATTGTTCAAGTATTTTTCTGTGGATTTTCGATGTATAAATTAGTTAAATATTGTTGGAACAATCCAAGAATGGCTTTTTTCGCTGGTGTTTTTTATATTGCGAATCCTTGGATGACAAGTTGTTTGTATCGTTCAGGACAATATGGTTCTTTAACGGCAATGATATTTATTCCTCTAGTAATTTTAGCTATTTTTAGAATATATAGACATGAAAGAGGTGCTTTACTTTTGTCCATTTCGGCTTCTTTGATTGTAACTAGTCATATGCTTTCGGTTTGGATTACTGGTTTATTGTGTCTTTTGATATTTTTCTTAAAAATACGATCATTAGATAAATATGTGTTAACGAATTTTGTTAAAGCCATATTAGGAGCGGTTGGTTTTTGTGCATTTTTTACTTTACCTATGATAATGGCTTATCATTCAGGAATTTACAATATTTCTCGTCCTAGTAATGAATTTAGTATGACAAAAATAGGCAGTTTTATTGGAGGAACTATGCATTATCTTGATCCATGGAACCAAGATAGTTCAGCGTTATTATTTTATCCGGTTTTTGTTTGTTTAATTTGCCAAATAATTTTTGCAATAATTATAAAAATTAAAGGTAAGAAAATTTTTCAAAATCAATTTTTGATTTTAGCCGTGATATTAGAAATTATTTCATTAATTCTTTCTTCAAGTTATTTACCTTGGAGAAAAATGCCAAGTGTATTTTTAATCGTTCAATTCCCATCAAGATATTTAATTATATTTTTCTTGGTCAATTCAATTTTAATGGCAATTCTTTTGGATAAAATTTATAAATGGTTAAAGTCGCACAGGAAAACAAAGAAAATATATTCAGTAAAATTATTATCATTTGTTATTTTGGCAATTTTAACTTTTGGATTTGCTCTTCCGCTAGGAGTTGAAGCGATAAAACAAACGGCATTAGATAATACAAAGGTTTTACAAGAATTTGGAAGTGAAAATTCAGTTTGGAATGAGTATCAAAATGTTTCGAACTCTCAAAGTGTAGAAAAATTAAAACAAGGTGGAATTGTGCCGGAATATTTTGCTTATCCAATAAACGCCAAAGCACAAGCTACAATTTTGGCGCAAATTCCAGATAAGCCAGCATTAAATCCTTTTATAAATAATTATAAAAAAAATGGGACACATATAACTTTTTCTGTTAAAAGTTTTGGAAAGAATCCTGATCAAGTGACAAATATTAAATTGCCTGTTTTGTATTATGATGGATATCAAGCTCAAGATGAGAGTGGAAAAAAATTACAAGTAAATAACCAAAATGGATATGTTCAAGTGGTAGTTCCAAGTATGTATTCAGGCCAGATTAAAGTTCACTTTGGAATGTCTGTTTGGACCTCAATAGGTTTTGGAATAACTTTATTGAGTTTTGCAATTACATTAAGTTGGTTTTTATTAAGAAAAATTCTTACAATTAGGAAAACGAGAAAAAATAAGAAATGATATAATATTTAAGCCTAGTGTGGAAGTAAACCGCCCAACCTCCCCAGGACAGGAATGTAGCAAGGATAAGCATAGTTTATTTGGTACGCTAGGCTTTTTAGAATTTTGGTTCAATTAAAAAGAGTTTTGGAGATAGATAATGGGTGATGAATTTCAAGATGGGCTTATCGGAAATTTAAAGCTTCCTCCTCAAGATTTAAATGCAGAAAAAGCTGTTTTGGGCGCATTGTTACTGAATAGTGACCGTTTTGGAAATGTTGCTGATATTCTATCAGAAGAAGATTTTTACTCAGTCCCTAATTCAATTATTTATAAAGCTGCTTATAAATTATTTGCAGATGGTTCACCTGTAGATGCGATTACGGTTGTTGACCAATTAACAAAAAGTAATGAATTAGAAAAAGTTGGTGGAACTGATGCAATATTTGATATTTCCGCTTCTGTTCCTTCGGCTGCTAATGTTGAATATTATGCTAGAATAGTAAAAGATAAAGCGATTTTACGACAAATGATAAATATCGGAATTCATATTGAAGATTTAGGCTATCAAACAGAATCTGAAGAGGTAAAAACAGCGATAAATATTGCGCAAGAAGAAGTTTTCGAATTAACAGAAGGTGCATCTTCACAAGATTATCAATCAATTGGTGAAAGTATGCCTAGCGTTATAGATATGATTAAGCAATCTGCTGACAATGGCGAAATTGATGGAGTTCCTACAGGGTTTAGAAGATTAGATCAAAATTTTGCAGGATTAAAAGGTGGACAAGTCATAGTTATTGCTGCTCGCCCTGGAGTTGGCAAATCTACTTTATCAAATGATATTGCTCGTTGTGCTGCTATACATAATAATATCCCAACTGTGATTTTTAATCTAGAAATGAGTTATCACGAGATTGTGAAGAGGTTTATTTCAGCTGAACTATCTATTGATGCAAATGCATTAAAAACAGGCCGTTTAAAGCCAGAAGAATGGGAAAAAATTACAGCTTTTCAAAAGAAAATGACAGGAGAAACCACAGGAAAACCTGTTCCTCTATATATTGATGATTCAGCAAATCTGAACATGATGCAAATTAGAACTAAATGCCGAAGATTAAAAGCTGCGGGTAATTTAGGTTTAGTGATTGTTGATTATTTACAGTTAATGACTTCTGGAGAGAGAGTTGAATCTAGACAGCAGGAAGTTAGTTCAATTTCTAGACGCTTGAAGTTGCTTGCTAAGGAATTAGATGTGCCTGTGATTGCTATTTCTCAGTTAAACCGCCAAAGTGAAGGTATAGCAGGTGTAAAGAAACGTGAACCTCAACTTTCAGACCTTAGGGAATCAGGATCTATTGAGCAAGATGCTGATATTGTGGTGTTTATTCATCGTGAAGATATGGGTGTAGACGAAGAAGAATTGCTAAATGATGAAGATGGGAAAAAATACCATGCGGGCGAAGCTAAAATTATAATTGCCAAAAACAGGGCAGGTAACATGGATGGATTTTGGGTTGCTGCTTTGTTACACTGGTGTAGATTTCAAGATGCAGGGGTAGAGTTCTAAGGAGAAAAATGGTTAATAAAGGAACAATTGCAGATTTAAATAATGATGTAAAAGCAATTAAAACAGTAGGAGAATTAAGAGAAGTAATTCATACATTAAAAGAAAAGCTTGGACTTGATATGTCTGTTGGTTTAGTTCCAACTATGGGGGCGTTGCACGCTGGACATCAATCATTAATTTTAGAAGCTTCAAAAGAATGTGATATTGTTGTTGTAAGTGATTTTGTAAATCCAATTCAATTTGGACCTAACGAAGATTATGAAAATTATCCAAGACAGTTGAAAAAAGATATCCAAGCTGTTCAACAAGTTACTGACAGAGCAATTGTTTTTGCTCCAGAAGTTAAAGAAATGTATTTTGATAACGAATCAACAAGAATTGTTCCTAAAGATTTGACAAATGTTCTTTGTGGGTCCAGAAGACCTGGACATTTTGAAGGTGTTTGCACAGTTGTTGGAAAATTATTTAATATAGTTCGTCCCGATAAGGCTTTTTTTGGAATGAAAGATGCGCAACAAGTTGCTGTAATTAAAAGAATGGTTAGAGATTTAAATTTCCCTGTTGAAATTGTTCCTTGCCCGATAATTAGAGACAAGAAGGGGCTAGCGCTTTCTTCGAGAAATAGCTATTTGACTCCTGTGGAAAAAAATGCTGCTTTGGTCTTATCAAGATCTCTCTCTGAGTCTTTGGGAGATCCAATTGAAAATGCTGAATCTTTGCAAGATAGTAATACAGATCCAGAAGCTACAGAAATTGACCAATATAATGATGATGAAAATTCAGTATTAACTTTAGATAATTTGGGCAATATCAAGCAAAGAATTTGTGATATTATAAACTCTGAGCCTATGGCTAAAATTGATTATGTTGAAGTTGTTGATTTTGAAACTCTAGCTGAACCAAATTCAAAGACTAAAGAAGTATTGATTGCATTGGCTGTTTTTGTAGGCGAAGAGATTAAATCTGCAAAAGAACAACAATCTGCTGAAAATGAGATTGATTGGGGTTCAATTAAAAAAACAAGATTAATTGATAATGTTTTAGTTGAATTGCCAGATTAAATTTATAAATAGTTAGTATAATATATCTATGATAGAAAAAAATCTTCAAACGAAGATGATTAAAAAAATAGATTTAATAATTAAAGAAATATTTGAAACTCGCATATTAGCCGCTACAGGTGTGTCATCAAAAAATTTAGCAAATGAAAGTTCTGTTCTATTTGAAGACAGCTTAAAAAGAGCGTATTTAAGTTGTATTGGTGGTAAACATGTTCGTTCTTTATCATTTTTGGAATATATGAAATATGATAATTTGTTGAATAATATTAAAGGGAAAGATGTTGATGATGAAGTTCGTGAAGGGTTTGATTATATTTCGGATATTTTTTTTAGAATTGCTGCCTGTTTTGAAATCTTTCATTCTGCGGCTTTAATTCATGATGATATTGTTGATAATGATGATGTGAGAAGGGGTAAACCAGCTTTACATGCAGAAGTTGGGAATTCAAAAGCGATTTTAATTGGTGATTTGATGTATCAAGTGTCTAATTTAGAATTTGTAGTTAATATGAATTATTTAAGATTGGATGAATTTATAGAAGACAGCGAATTTTCAGCGGCTCTTATTGAATATAATATTATGCAAACACAAGTTCAATTTGGACAAATTTTGGATTTAGAATTAGAAAATACCTATAATAATAAAAAATTATCTGTAGATAAAAAAATTAAGCCAATTGTTGAAGATGTTATGCGGCTCAAAACTGCGAGCTATACATTTGTTGGTCCTAGAATTATAGGCGCTATTATTGCAGGAGAAAATCAAAAAGGAATTGAAGAAATTCGTAAACAAGCGTTGAAAGACGGTAGAGAATTCCAGGTTGCCAATGATTTAGTAGATATAGAGCAAGACAAAAAAGAAGGAAAAGTTACCCTTCCAATTTTAAATGAAATTGAGGATTTAGAAACCAAATAATGCAACGAATCAATTGGATTGACTCGGCAAAAGGAATAGGGATATTAGGTATAATTTATACCCATTTAATTTCTTGGGATAAGCCTTATCCGGTAGAATATGAATGGATAGAAGTATACAGTTTGCTTTCTGTAATTTGCATTCCATTGCTTTTGTTTACAGCGGGCTTTTTAGTTAATCTTGAAAGTTTTAATTTAAAAATAAGCAGAAAGATTTTTGAGAAATTTCAATTTCTGATTATTCCTTTTTTGCTACTATTCTGGACAAAATTTGATTTTGAATTACTGTATTTATTGTTTTTTTGCTATATATTATTTTACGCTATTAAGGGAATTTTAAAATTTAAGTTTATAAAATATTTTGTATTATTAATTACAATATTAGCTGCGATTTTTTCACCTTATATTCAAATAAAATTGATTGAAGATTTCGTATTCTTTTTTATGTATTTTTATTTAGGTTATTTAACTTTCGGGATAAAAAGTAGAATTGAAAATAAGATTAAATTTTTATCATTTAGGAATTATATAATTATAATTTGTATAATTATAGGGTTAATAATAGCAATAGTTTTATTGGTTAAATTTAAACAAGACATTCCTCATTTTAGTATGCTGAGGGGATTTTCACTAGTAGAAGCAATAGTAGGAATACTGATTATTGTAATATTTTCAATCTTGGTGCAAAAAATTAAATTTATTCAATGGACATTAAGTTGGATAGGAAATTTGTCAATATTTATCTATATTGTGCATCCTTTTTTAATAAAATTGGGAGAAAATGTTCTGTATTATTGGTTAAATATTTCTGATTTTAATATTATCGCACCAATTGAATATTTTTTAGGAATTTGTGGATCTGTAATAATTGCTATAATATTTAGAAAGTTGCAGAAGTGTTTTCCTAAATTTAGAAATTTAGTGAGATTTATTTTTGCAAAAGAAGTTTAAAAAGCTTAAAGGAAAATATGGATCAAAAAACAGCACTAAAAATACTAAAAGAAGGTAGAAACACGTTTATCACAGGTTCTGCTGGTGCCGGAAAGACATATGTATTAAATGAATTTATAGACTGGTGTAATGAAGAAAATAAATTTCTTGCCGTAACAGCCTCTACAGGAATAGCGGCTACTCATTTAGGTGGGCAAACAATTCATTCTTTTTCCGGAATTGGAATTCATAATGATGTTTCAGAGTTGAATGATATGTTTTTTGATAAATGGGCATTTAAAAAATTTAAAGCCCCAGATATAAGACTATGTGATGTTTTGATTATTGATGAAATTTCTATGCTTTCTGCAGAACAATTTGAAATGATTGATTATGTTTTTCGCAAAGTTAGACGAAAAACAGGAGCATTTGGTGGTGTTCAGGTTGTTGTTTGTGGGGATTTCTTTCAGCTCCCACCAATTGGAAGAAACGGGCAAAAACCTCAATTCGCAACTGAATCGTCAGCTTGGGAAGAAAGCGATTTTGCAATTTGTTATTTAACAGAGCAGCATCGTCAAAACGATGATGATTATAATCGCTTTCGCAAGTTGCATAGCGCGCGTGTCTTTAATAATACTGATTACATAATAAATAACAATCGATACTATTAAAACATCGACAATGTCTAGAAATCTAACATATT
>JAISHP010000030.1 GCA_031262545.1 Candidatus Ancillula hodotermitis
ATTACAATAAGAATTGGGATCAGTATTGGAATAAGAGAAAAGGTAAATTGAAATTAGCAGCTTAATTTATAATGTTTACAGGAGAATTCATCTTTTCAACAGAATCTGGTATGCGTCCAGGTAATTATTTGACTTGAAGTTTTTCTAAAGCTTTCTGAGCAGCCAAAAGACTTGCCTTTTTCTTGGAATCAGCTTCAGCAGAAGCGATAAAATCTGGAGATTTTTCGAAAGAAACTGCTGCTTTATAACGTTTTTGGTGATCTGGACCAAAAGAATCGTAAGCGTAAAGAACTTCCCCTTTATTTAATTTGTGAGCCAAAGCCTGTAATTGAGATTTTGTATCAATATTTCGATGATGCTCAACAACGTCTTCTAAAATATCTCCCAATTTATCAAGTATAAATTTTTCTGCAACTTCAAATCCGTTTGTCAAATATATTGCGCCTAGAATCGCTTCAAAAGCATCACTTAAAATTGAAGCTTTCTCTCGCCCACCATTTAAATCTTCGCCTTTTCCCAACAAGACAAGTTTACCAATCCCCAGGTCTTTAGCGACTTTAGCCAAAGGCGGCTCAGAAACCACAGCTGAACGAATTTTAGTTAATGCACCTTCTGGCTGATCTGGGTAATCGTGAAAAATTTTTTTGGTAATCGCTAACTCTAAAACAGCATCACCTAAGAATTCTAGTCTTTCATTAGTCGGGCAACCACCATTTTCATTAGAAAATGATCTATGAGTTAAACTTAAAATAAAAATCTCGGCATCAATATCGACACCGAGAAGTTCTTTTGCGTTAAGCAATTTTATTAATAAACTATCTTGCTAGATCAGAAATAATTGCGCCTTGGTATTGCTTGTCTTTATATTGACCGCAAACAGGGCAAGCGTAATGAGGACGTTTCTCAGCTTGACATCTTGGGCAAGTACTTAAAGGTGTTGCAGATGCCTTCCAACTTGAACGACGTGAACGCGTATTTGATCTAGAAACTTTTCTCTTAGGTAACATATCTATATTATACATTTAATAGCATTTTAATGTCAATTCAAAATATGCACTAAGTTTAATATGAGTTTTATCTACAACAACAATAGACTAAGAGCTGCAGTAGCTGCAGTAGCCGAACGTAAAATTGTACTCCCAAGTAAATAGTGCTTAGCACCGATTTCATCAAATTGATTTATTTCTTCTGGTGAGATTGAACCCTCAGGACCGATAATTACATATATTTTCTGATCAAATTTTCTTGCCCTTTCAAGAATTTTATTTTTGGAGATAGATAAAGTTTCTAATCCGTTTTCATCTAAAAGAATAATCATTTTTGATTCATCATTCTCTAACAAAACTAGTAACTGTTTTGTGGTTTGAGCATCCAAAATACTTGGAAAAAAACTACGTCTAGATTGCTTAGAAGCAGTAATAACTAAATTGCCGAACTTCTTCGATGAGTTACTTGACCATTTTGCTATTGAGCGATTCGCTTGCCAGGGAATTATTTTATCAACTCCCAATTCAACAGCGTTTTCTATAGCTTGTTCAAACCTTTTCCCCTTAATTAGCGCCTGGACAAGAACTATTTCAGGAGAATGCTGATTTTCTTGGATTCGTGATACCTCAATTAAAGAAAATGGCGAAACTGATTTGATTTGACAATGAATTTCCAAACCTTTTCCATTAACTAAATTTATAAAATCGCCAGCTTTATGCCTACGCACAGTGACAATATGATTAATTTCATCTTTTTCTAAATTATTTATATTTTCACTATTTCTTAAAAAATATGTTTCACAAGTTGTTGACATAAAATAAAGCTACAAATTATCGAAAAAGTTTCTTTACCCACTTAAAAAATCCGCCTGTTTGAACATTCTCAAGAACAGCTGGCTTTGTTGATGAACCAAATTTATCATCTTTTAGCAACGTTGCAAGCTGCTCAATAAGTTTTTTCTGTTTAGTGTTCAATTTTTGCGGAACTTGAACTTCTAAGAAAACTTGAAGATTTCCGCGGTTTTCTAAATCATTCGTTCTTCTTGGCAATCCAAGTCCTTTTATTTCAACAATTTGCCCAGAAGATGAACCTTGAGGAATAGTAATTTCTTTTTCTCCATCTAAAGTTTCAACTGCGAATTGCCCTCCAAGCAAAGCTACAGTGAACGGAATTGCCATCTTACAAATTAAATCATCTCCATTTACTTCATAAACTGTATCAGGTTTAACTTGGATCTCAACGAATAATGTTCCATTATCTCCGCCATTATAACCAGCCGCACCTCTTCCGGTTACTTGAATTCTATTTCCGTTCTTAACACCAGCAGGAATTTTTACTTTAATCGTATCTTTCCCGTTGATCACACCTTTACCAACACACTTTGGGCAAGGATCTTGAATAATAGTTCCAAAACCATCACAAGTCGGACAAGGAGATTGTTGAACCATTTGTCCAAATAGTCCATTCTTGATATGCTCTACTACCCCACGACCTTGACAAGTTGGACACGTAGCTTCCCCTTTATTTGACGTAGATCCAGAACCGCCACAAGCATCACAGCGTAAACGAGAGTTAAAAGAAATATCGCTTTCAACGCCAAAAATAGAAACCTTAAGTGAAATTTTATGTTTAGCTAAAACATCATCGCCGCGTTGTTTGCGAGAACGTTGTCTTCTTTGCCCTTGTCCTGAAAACCCACCACCAGTAAACATATCAAAGACATCAGAAAAAATATCTCCAGATCCGCCAAAATTAAAATTAAACGCTCCTCCGCCAAAAGGATCCCCACCAGGAAAACCTCCTCCATTAGAATTTAAAGGATCAATCCCTCTATCATACAATGAGCGTTTGTCAGCATGTCCTAAAACTTCAAAAGCATCGTTAATTTCTGAAATTTTAGCATTATTTTCAGGAGTATCACCTGCTAAATCAGGATGAAATTGACGTGTTTTCTTCTTCCAGGCTTTTTTAATTTCTTTTTCATCGGCATTCTTATTTACACCAAGTATAGAATAATAATCTTTCAAATTTTAACTCCTATTTATGTGCGCATGAAGGGACTTGAACCCCCACGCCTCATCGGCACAAGAACCTAAATCTTGCGTGTCTACCAATTTCACCACATGCGCAGTAATTATATTATATCAATTTCTATTAGCTTCTGTCAAGATTCAATTCTAATATATTTGGAAATTATCCTAAAATAATAGATTCTTCTGGGTAACGAATAAAATGAACTCTATCCCTCTTCATTAAAGCAGCAGCAACAGTCATCGTTCCAAGTCTTCCTAATATCATTAATATCCCCATCAAAAAATGTCCAAAAGCGGGTAAAGTTGTTGCTAAGCCCTGAGTTAAACCACAATTGGCATATGCTGAAATTGTGTCAAATAAAACAACTTCCAAACTATCTGGTGTCATGGTATTTAAAACTAACGTGAAAAGCAAAACAATTGAAAGCCCTGCTATCATAATTGTGATTGCAACTCTTAAAGAGCTGCTTGGAAAACGTTTGTGAAACGCTGTGATATCCTCTCTACCTCTTAGCTCAGCAATTACAGCGTAAACCAAAATTGCAACTGTTGTAACTTTAATCCCTGCACAAGTTGATGCTGGTGCTCCTCCTATAAACATCCAAATTTCACTAAGTAACTTCGTTGATTCACTCAATTGCGACGGATCTCCAATCGCAAAACCAGAAGCCCTAGTTGTCCAAGCTTGCAACAACAAATCCGCAGCATGGCTGGAGTTATTCGAAAAAACCTTTTCACCAAAAAGATTTTTACTACCCCATTCAGCAGCAAAAAACCACACCACAATTAAAGCATTTAATACTGAAGAAAAAAGCAAAGTTACTTTAGTATTCAAACTTAATTTTTTTAAACTCCGCATCCGCAAACATTCCCAAAGATTTCTTATTACGGGAAAGCCAATTGCACCCATTTCTAAACCGAAAATCATAGGAATAGCAATTGACCATTGCGAAGTAAAAGTCCCAAGTCCTTGTGTTGACAGATCAAATCCAGAATTAGTAAAACAAGAGACAGCAAAAAATATTGCATTCCAAATAGCATCCAAAACATTTTCCTTAAGCTCTAAAAAACGAGGAATTAATAAAATTGTTATCAGAAATTCAATGGAAAAAGTTGTGACTAAAACAATTCTTAAAAGTGCACCAAGTTCACCGAATTTACTTCCTTTTATATCATTTGAAGTTAATATTTTAGTCGTTAGCCCAAGATGGCGAGAAACAATCATTCCCAGCATAGAAGCCATTGTCATCACGCCCAACCCTCCAACCTGCATTGTCAATAATAAAATAATTTTACCAAAAATTGACCAATAAGTTGCTGTTGGGACCACAAGTAATCCAGTTCCAGAGATTGCCGAAGAAGAAGTAAAAAAAGAAACTTCAAAACCAGCAGAACCAAATTTATTTGTCGCAATTGGTAAACAAAGTAAGCCAGCAAAAATTAAATTCAAAATTCCAAAAGCTAGCACCAAACAAACCGCAGGTCGCGATTGAATAAAATCTTTAATTTTAATATAGAAATCTTGAATTTTCAATTAGTTCCTATCAAGTCCATAAATCAGTATATTGAAAACCTAATTCCTCTGCCATCTGTCTTAAAGCATAAAGGGATACCCCGACAACACTATGGTAATCACCTTCAATTTTTTCGATAAAAGCTGCACCAAGTGAATCAATTGTGAAAGAGCCTGCCACCTCAAGCGGCTCACCGGTTATAATATATTTTTCAATTTCAAAGTCAGAAATATCACCAAATTTAACTTTAGTAGAAACTATTCTAGAAGTAGACACAATTTTATCATTAAAAGCAGATTTGTATATTAAAGAATGCCCAGTATGCAAAATTCCCCATTTACCTCGCATATTTTTAATTCTTTCTCTCGCTACTTGGGGTGTGTGAGGTTTACCTTGCAATTTACCATCAATTTCAAACATAGAATCACACCCCAAAATAACAAAATTATTATTTTCTATATCTAGCCTAGTTTGTTTTGCTGTTTTATCCTCAACCAACTTAGAAATATTAGTTTCTAAATCATTCTTTAAATAGCCATGGTCTTTTCCAAAAATACGCGAGGCAACAGAATTAGCTTTCGCCTCAGCAAGCTTTTTTACTTGCTCCTCAAAAGAACTATTATTAATTTCAAGTAAAATTTTATCTTCATCTACTTGGGAAACAATAACTTTTGGATCTAAACCTGAGTTTTTTAAAGTTTTTAATCTAGCTGGCGAATTTGAAGCTAGGATAAATTTTATCACAGGAGCCACCTAATATTTTTATAAAAAGATTATCGTTTAGGAATAATCTTAGGTGGAATCGATTTAGGAGGGTCTCCAGCCGAAGAAGAATGCCTAGAGGATGAATTAGGAACTGGATTCATAATTCTAGTTTTTTCCGCAGGTTTTTGAATTCCTTGATTATACGAAACTCTGCCCTGATGATTAATTCCTTGTTGATTTCTATGACTAGCAGGCTGATTAGAGTGTCCATTAGCTGTTCCAGCCCCACTACCTAATGTCCCTAAACCTCGTCTTTCTTGTTTTTTTGATAAGTTATTTCCTAAGTTATTTCCTTGAAGAGAATTATTTACTTCTTTTTTGCTTTCCCTTGATTTAGCACTTGCCTTCGCATTTGTCTTAATCGGAGCACTCAACTTAGGAACATTCTTCAAAAACCTTGCGTAGTTAGGATTCTTACTATCAAGAATATTAACACCCATAGATTTATACTTCTTTAATGCACCTTTTTCATTTTTGGCCGCAAGACTCAAAACTAAAGGTTTTAAAATATTTATCTTCAAAGCAGGAAACTTTTCAAGCGCATCAACAGTCGTTGCATACATATCATAATCAAGACCAATTCCAATTATAGTCAGATCAGTTATCTTATTATCAATAATAACTTCTTCAAGGGTTTTATCATCATCAAAATGCCCAAGAAATGCTGAATAGTCATGATCATATTGACCTTTTTTTAAAAGTCTTAATTTATATTTTTGAATAAGCGATTGAACTGCAGGCGCAATTTCAGCACCAGTTGTCTTAGCAACACAATGTTGAACCCATTGCTGAAAGTGCTCTTTGGGATCAATATGCCACTCTTGAGCTAAAATAATTTGATTAAATTTCCCGTGATGTTGCTTAATATAATAAGCTATCCTTCTAGAAAGAGCAGTTGCGCCATCAATACTTAGTGACCCACCTTCAAGGTAATCATTTTGTAAATCAACAATTAATAAAATTTTGTTCTTCTTAGACACAACTTACCCCTTTTAGAGAATATAAATAAATTTATTTACGAATACCTAATTTCTTGATAATAGCACGGTAGCGATCAATATCAACACGTGTTAAGTAATCTAACAAACGACGACGTTTACCAATTAATAATAATAAACCACGACGAGAGTGATGATCATGTTGATGTGTCTTTAAATGTTCTGTTAGACCTTTAATACGCTCTGAAAGAAGAGCAATTTGCACTTCTGGAGAACCAGTATCGTTTGCTGACTGAGCATTATCTTTGATTATTTCTTGTTTTTGTGATGTAATTAGCGACATTACTTTCCTTTCCAATCGCTGCAAGTTGTCACGCCTTTTGCGTAAACATCCCTACTTGGCCGCTTCACGGCTTATTTTAATATTATACCTCACCACCCCCTGATAGAAGATTCTGAAATAAATT
>JAISHP010000070.1 GCA_031262545.1 Candidatus Ancillula hodotermitis
TAGTCAAAATGGGCAAAGTATCCTTGATTTAGGCTGTGGATGGGGCGCAATTTCAATATTTGCTGCTAAATTTTTTAAATCACAAAATTTAGATTACACTATATCTGCCGTTGATGTTAATAGCCTAGCTGTCAAATTAGCTAATCTTAATTTTAAAAATCTCAATATTGAACGTGCTAAAGCAGAGTTGGTTCCTAGTGACACTAAATTGCTTAAACAAAATCAAAGTCTTAAAAATTATGATTTAATCCTCTCTAACCCACCAATTAGAATCGGAAAGGCAGAACTCAAAGAACTCCTTTCTTTTTGGCTAGGTCACTTAAATACGAACGGTAAAGCAATTCTTGTTATCCAAAAAAATCTTGGCTCGGATTCAATTATCAAATGGATCAATCAAGAAACAGTCTGGACAGCTACCAAACTTGCCAGCTCAAAAGGCTTCAGGATAATTGAAGTAGAATGATTAAAATTAACTAGATTTACTATGCTTCTAAATTTTCTATCGCTCTAGATAAACCAAAACCATCTGCTGAATAAAATATAGGCACATATGAATTTTTTTCATTATCAAAATTAAACCAAGTTGAAGCATCAACCAATTTTTCTCCAACCGACATCTGCCTGATAAAAATAGCCACAATCTTTCCTGGATACATTTTTGCTGTTCGGCGATAAATCATAGGATCCTTTTGTCCATCATCACCAATCAAAATCCACTTCATATTCGGAAATTTTGAAAATAACTCATCAATCGCAGCATTTTTTACAGTATCAGCATGTTCAAATTTCCCTTGCGAATTTGGCCCTAAATCTCTTAGTATCAGGGGTGCAAATGGAAAATTGTGTTTTGCTAAAAACTTCCTTGTTGCAGGAAAGAAATTCCAAGGAGTAGCTGAAAGAAAAAAGGTTGCTATATTAGGAAATTTTTCTCGAAGTTTATCAAACAATTCAGGCATTCCAGGAACATGTTTTCGTTTATGCGGACTAGATCCTAAAACTGTCCACATCGCCATAAATATTTTTGGAACTTGACTTACTAAAACAGTATCATCCAAATCGCTAATTATTCCCATTTTTTGTTTTTTACCAATAATCAATATTTTTGATGTTTTGATATCATGAAATTTTTCCACAGGAATAATACATTTTTGTTTATCGTAATCTACAGAACGATTTTTTTCAGGAATAAATTTACGAGGAAGTTCATAATCCTCAGCTAATTCAAACTCAATATCGTGCCACCCTTTTTTTAGTTTTTTATCGACAGACTCAATTTTAACCCACTCATTAACATACCCACCACGGTCGGTTACGAATTCTTTTTCAACTTCACCTAACCTGATTTTTACCCTAACACCAGGTGCTTGGGCTGTAAAGAGTGTTCTAAAACCTCTATGTAAAATAGACGGTTTAGGTTTAGGATTTCCCAAAACTACCCGACAAAGAATTTTTACTTCCTCCTGGTTTCCGTAACAAGTATAAGGGGTAATTTTGGGGATATACTTCCTGCGCTTCACAAATAGTGAATTCATACAGCGAACCCACCAGTCTTCAATTTTGCTTATATTCATATTTTAATATCCTTAGCGAATAGGATTAAATCTTACGTGCGCCACCTTTATCAGCAGATTGAGCATGCATAGCGTAAAGCTTTAAAGCGTTTGAAACTTCTCGATCACGCTTAGGTAAATATCCACCATTAGCTTCAATTTTAGCCCGACGCTCTGCTAGTACTGAATCAGAGACATCTAATGTAATTTCACGCTTAGAAATATCAACAATAATTTTATCCCCATCTTCAACTAGAGCAATTGCTCCACCAGCAGCTGCTTCAGGAGCAACATGTCCAATTGACAATCCAGAAGTTCCTCCAGAAAAACGCCCATCTGTAATTAATGCACATTCTTTTCCAAGACCTCTACCTTTCAAGAAAGAAGTTGGATAAAGCATTTCTTGCATCCCTGGTCCACCTTTTGGTCCTTCGTAGCGCACAACTACAAAGTCACCAGCTTGAACTCTTGGTTTCCCATCTAGACCATTCATAATAGCCTCAATTGCTTGTTCTTGACTTTCGACAACCACGGCTTTACCTTCAAAGTGCCAAATTGATTCATCAACACCTGCCGATTTAACCACACAACCATCTTCAGCTAAATTACCCCGTAAAATAGCTATTCCACCATCTTTCGTATACGCATTTTGAACACTGCGGATAACGCCACTTTCTCTGTCCAAATCTAAAGTATCGAATTTTTCAGTTTGGCTAAATGGTTTAATTGCAAGTGGATTATCAGGCATAGCATGACCTGGAGCTGCATAAAAAATATTAGCATTTTCTGATTTAACAGAATTAGAACAAATATCCCATTCTTCCAAATATTGATTAAAATTATCATGGTGGACAGAATGGACTGAAGTATCTAAAAGACCAGCTCGATTTAATTCAGCTAGAATCGCAGGAACTCCACCAGCTCTGTGAAAATCTTCAATTGGTGAACTACCATTTGGTGCCAATTTGCAAACACATGGTGTCTTACGAGACAAATCATCAATATCTTGTAAAGTAAAATCTACATTAGCTTCCTGAGCGATTGCTAATAAATGTAAAACTGTATTTGTAGAACCACCCATTGCGATGTCCATAGTCATAGCATTCAAGAAAGCCTCACGAGTAGCAATAGACAAAGGCAAAACTGAGCTGTCTTCATCTTCATAATAACGTTTTGTTATATTCATAACTGTTTTGCACGCATCTCTAAATAAATCTTTACGAAATGCGTGTGTTGCTAAAAGTGAGCCATTACCAGGTAAAGAAAGACCTAAAGCTTCAGTTAAACAATTCATTGAATTTGCAGTAAACATTCCAGAACAAGATCCACAAGTTGGACAAGCTGTCTTCTCTAATTCTAGAAGTTGTTCATCTGAACAATCAGGGTCGGCTGTTGCTGACATAACTTTGATTAAATCAGTATGATTTGGTCCAGCCTCCATAGGCCCTCCAGATACAAAAACAGTTGGAATATTTAAACGCATAGTTGCCAAAAGCATACCTGGTGTAATTTTGTCACAATTTGAAATACAAATTAAAGCATCTGCTTGGTGTGCATTCACCATATATTCAACAGAATCAGCAATTAATTCACGACTTGGCAGAGAATAAAGCATTCCTCCGTGCCCCATGGCAATTCCATCATCAACAGCGATAGTGTTAAATTCTCTAGGAATTCCGCCAAATTCTTTAACACATTCAGAGACCCAGCGCCCAACTTCTTGCAAATGAACATGCCCAGGAACAAACTCTGTAAAAGAATTTGCGATAGCTATAATTGGCTTTCTTCCTAAATCTTCACCACTCACACCAGCCGCTCTAAGCAAAGCTCGAGCTCCTGCCATATTTCTTCCTTCAGTAACAATAGAACTACGATATTTCATACATATACATTATACATTTCAAATCTTATTAATATTAGTTGTTGTGAACTCGGAATAGACCCTTTTGACTAACGACATCGTCAACGAGTGAAGTGATTTCTTGGGATTCGTATTTAATGTTACTCCCTTCCCGCCGTCCAATCTTCTTTACGAGTCCGAATTCTTCCGCCTGAGCAATAACATAGTATGCTGTTCGTTCGCTAATTTTAAGCCTATCAATCGATTGTGTCCCAATTGGTGGTGTAAATTCCACCGTTGGAACTTTTACTTTAACATTACAAACCGGCCTCCTTGATTTTTATTTGCTCGAATTTTTCAAGAGAACTGTTGATTATAGATGTTTCCGTATCCCTCAGCGGAAGAGAGAGGCGTAGCCGAACCTGCAGCGTGGGGTTTAGGGGTTTTGAATCTGTTTTCATTTTCTCCAGCTTTCATTCAGTTGGGACATCAAGGTAGGAACCCCTGGTGTCACTTTTATATTTTGTTTTGGTTTTATTTTTATTTTTGTTTTTGAACCCTTAAATAGGCCCAAAACAAGGCTAACTAACCAGAAAGCCAATACCACTACACTTCCTATAAATAATCCTACACAGGTTACCACAGTTACTGCTTTATTTTGTTTTTCCATTTGAGACCTCCTTCATTTGTTTTCTTTCAACTTGTTTATTACATAGTTTCCGTCCCCTCTCGGGGTTTAGGGGTTTTGAATTTGCAGCGGTGCTTGGTTTTATTGAGCAAGGCAAAGACCTAGTTTCCGTCCCCTCTCGGGGTTTAGGGGTTTTGAATAAATAAGGCTTTGTGTGGAAATCCAAAATTATTAAAAGGGTTTCCGTCCCCTCTCGGGGTTTAGGGGTTTTGAATTGACATTTTAAACAATCTAAACAGAAGAGTTTATAAAAAAGTTTCCGTCCCCTCTCGGGGTTTAGGGGTTTTGAATAATAAAAACAGTAAAGACAATGGCGCAGACAGCAATAGGTTTCCGTCCCCTCTCGGGGTTTAGGGGTTTTGAATTCGTGAACGACCACGTGATGATGTTAAGTTTTATTTTTCAGGTTTCCGTCCCCTCTCGGGGTTTAGGGGTTTTGAATAAGAAAAAGATGATGTATTGAGAATTGCTAAATACTATACGTTTCCGTCCCCTCTCGGGGTTTAGGGGTTTTGAATATAAAGAAGATACTTACTATATAGTAAGCAGACTTGTTTAGTTTCCGTCCCCTCTCGGGGTTTAGGGGTTTTGAATTCGGTATTTTAATGGTAATTTTTGGAACCCTAAAATTACAGTTTCCGTCCCCTCTCGGGGTTTAGGGGTTTTGAATCAGTAATTGTTATTTTATCACCAACTGCGAGTTTTTCGTTGTTTCCGTCCCCTCTCGGGGTTTAGGGGTTTTGAATCTTGATAGCGAAACAAGCGAAGTTAGAAAACTATATGACGAGTTTCCGTCCCCTCTCGGGGTTTAGGGGTTTTGAATACGACAACGCACATCAACATTACGAATTTCTCCAGGTTTCCGTCCCCTCTCGGGGTTTAGGGGTTTTGAATAGTGCAAAGCGGAAAGATTAAGTTTGTCGGAAAGGACAGGTTTCCGTCCCCTCTCGGGGTTTAGGGGTTTTGAATCTGCTATTCCAACTCTACAATCAGATTGTTTCAGTTATATGTGTTTCCGTCCCCTCTCGGGGTTTAGGGGTTTTGAATTGAAAGTAAAAGACTTAACAATCCCTAGAGATTGCATTTTAAGGTTTCCGTCCCCTCGCGGGGTTTAGGGGTTTTGAATCTCGTATGGCTCCGACAGGTGAGAATATGGACGCTGTTGTTTCCGTCCCCTCTCGGGGTTTAGGGGTTTTGAATGAATGAATGAAGACATGACTTGTCGTAGGTTTCAATACGAAGTTTCCGTCCCCTCTCGGGGTTTAGGGGTTTTGAATACCATCCCCAAAAGTATTGAATTAAATGAACTTTTGCAGCAAATTTAACTTCATATTTATATTATACAATCTCATTAATTTTTCTAATCGCATCTAAAAAATCACCGGGAGAAACTCCATTTTCAGATATTTTGGTAAAATCTAACAAAGTTTCCCATTCATTTTCTTCATTTATCTACTTTGTCATATAAATACATTATCCTCCAAAACAGTCATATCCTCATCTCCAAAAATCAACAGTCCAGCTTTACCATTAAATCTATAGAGTCTAATGTCATCTCCTGTTCTATAAAATCGCTCTAGTCGTTTTCTAAGTAGTTTGAACTTAGACTTGGTCAACATCGCCTCGAAAGCTGATTTTTGAACGCGATAACCAAAACCTTTTAAAATTTTAACTAAACGGTTACGCCTTTTAGTATCCGAAATATCATAAATTATCAAACAATAAATTTTAGAATTAGGAATATACTTTTCTCTTTTGGAATCAATATTAAAAAAATGTTCAAATTTAGTTTTACTCTTCATTTTCTTTTCTTATTTTTCTTGATCTGACTTTTCTTTTTCTTCTTCATAAACCTCTTTAACCTCAATCTCACTCTCAGGCAGCTCAGAAACTGGAATATATAAATCTGGGTCGTTACTTTCTATTGCCCTCGTAAACCGATAGATTTGCAAATCTAAGGCGTGTTGAAATCCATATTTATAGTGGTCGTAATTCAGATAACTACGGGCACGACAAACCTTATCCGAAATTGCCCTGACTAATACCTTTGATCCTTCATAGCCAACATAAACAGCGCCACTATCAAGATGATTAAACTGATCTTTATTGAGCTTACCAGAATTAATTACTTCTAAAACAGTATCATCAACAATTATTGCTCGCCATTCTTCTATCAAATCACTCGCCAAAGTCGGGTGCCCCTCAGCGTCAGCATGCATAAACCCAAAATAAGGATTCAATCCATGTCGCTCAATCGCACCGATAATATTACGAGTCAACAAAGAATACCCAAGTGAAATCATAGCGTTAAACTCATCTTTCGGCGGACGCTTAGAACGCCCCTGAAACCTCCACTCGCCAGGAACCAACTTAGCCAAACTGGTGAAATAAGTTCTTGCGGCGTTTCCCTCCAATCCCATAACTTCTTCAACTGATTTGGCATCCTTCAAAGCCGTTAACCCATATTCTAAACCTTCAAAATCTTTCAAACTCAATTGATTATCTTTATCGTGCGCCTTTAAAAGTGCCTCCTGGTTTGATATCTTAGCGCAAATAATCTTCTTTGCAATACTCAATCGAAAATCATCATCATCGCTACGCTTAGCTTGAAGTTTCTGCTTTGAAGTTGAAGTCGAGCTCGAGTTAACCATTCGTCCAAAATAATGCCCATCCGTTGAATAAAAACATAGCTGAATATTATGATTCAAGCATTCTCGCAAAAACTTACTTGAGAGACTCGGCATCCCAAAAATTGAGATTCCCTCAATCGTTTCAACCGGAAAACCTCTTTCTCCTCTTTCTTCAGACCAGACAGTTACCTGGTTTTCTGAGAAACCAATTTTATCTGATGAATCTTGAATGTATAGTTGCACAAGCTAGAGAGAATAACTTTTTTTGAAATTTAAGCATTTTAGAGCTCGTAAAGTTTTATAACAGTACTGGTCGTTTGGAGCCTCATATGCCTTTTTTTTGTCAAACTTAAAAAAATTAGCAGCAGCAATCTCAATAATCCATATCATAAACCAAGCAATTTTACGCTCTTCCTGTTTACTTTCCATTTTCAAGCCTTTCCTCGTCAAATTCGTCGGCAATTACTCTTGGAGCGAGTGTCCACTCACCAGTTTCGTGATCAGAAACTAAATCAATCTCTTTAGAAGAATAAAACTTATCAATTGCATCAAAATATCCCCAATTGTGACGTCGGACTAACTCATCAATAACCAACCCCATTTGGCTAGAATCATGATTACCTCTGATAATTTTCATATTTACATTATCCCTTTATTTTGTGGCCAAAATCAAAAGTCATCATCATAGTGAATACATCGTTAATTAATCTGACTCTGTAATTTGAAAGGACAGAATTTTGTTTTTCTGCAACAATTTCTCTCAAGCCATTTTTCCATCCATTGCAATACACTGCAATAGCAATTCTATTATCATTTACTTTGCTCAAAATTTGTTTTACCTTTTCATTATCAATATTTGTAGCATTTATTACAACGATATTTGCTCCGTTTAGCTCATCCAAATTATCAGTTTTGATAGTTTTTAAAAATTTTTTATTTTTCCGAAACATTCCAGAGCGTTTAAAAGTTTCTATAAGCTCTGTTTTTGAAGATTCACTCTTTTCAACAATGAAAATCTTAGTTTTCCAGCTTGCTTTTCCATATCTCCAGATTAATCTCCAGACACCTAAAATACACCCAACTATTACAAACACAACACTTACGAAGCCAATTATTTTTAAAATCATTGATAAAGTATTTAAAATTTCCATAAAATCTCCTTTTTTATATTATATCTTTTTAGATTATCAACTATCCAACTTCCTCAATTTCAAACTGGCAGAGCCCTATCTCGTAATATTGATTATTATACTTTGTTAATTTTATGGCACGAGGAGAAACTCCAAAGGCAGTAGAATCATCACCTATATAAATTTGATTGGAAAACTTACTGTTACATTTCCCACATTTACATTTGCTTTCCCCTTCACTATTAAATTTATTTAATGATTTTTTATTCATATGATCGCGTCGCTCTTTAGCGTTTTTATCAGAAGAAAATTGTTTATCTAAAACTTTTTGAACATTCTTCTCTCTTTCTACCTTTTTATCATACTCATCTAAATAGGCTGTCTTTGAATAAATTCCCGCACCACCGCCTAAATATGCAACTTTTCCTTGAGCCTTATCCGCCTTATCCTTATTTGTATGATCAAAATTGTGTAAATAGTCTTGTTTGTATGTATGATAACGCTTTTGCAATCTTTTGCTAATATAATTTATAAAATCAGAAGTAAATTTTTCTTCTTCAACATTTTGCAAAGGCCAATCTTGTTTTACCATTTTATCTGCATTTTCTCCAAAAAACTGTTCTAAAATACTTAAATCAATTGTCATACCAAAATTGATTGGAGTTTTAGGAGCCAAACAAACTCTCGCCAGAGGAATCTCATGAGAAATTTTATCTTTTTCGAGAGAATATTTACCTTTTTGAGCAACTTCATCAAACTTTCTGTAAATTTTTAAATACTTTCGTTCAATGAGTAAACTATCGCTGATTTTTATTGCTCTCATTAAAACAGATAAAATATCCTTCTTTTTCATTTTATCTAAATTTTTATTCAGATCTCCAGCAATTACAGTTCTAATTGCACCTTTTAATGAACTTCCCGGAATGTACGGCTTCTTATCTGAATTATAAATAAAATCATGAATTTCATTATAAGAATTTTCAGAATTTTCTTTAACAATCTTCCAGTTCATTGCTGTTTTAAAACATTTTGTTTCATCTGTAGGAATAATCACAATACGAAGAGGGTCACAAACAGATTTTGGAATATCGGTCCATTTTAGTTGATTAACCAGATAGTCTCCTAAACGCATATTTTTTTTACCATCAACAGATTCTCCGCAAAGTAATTTTTCAAAATCAAGTTTATTTTCTTCTGGAATTTCTTTATACAATTTTCCCATATCTGGGAAAAAAATCTTTTTACCGTTATCAACTATAACATATTCTGCTCTCTTAAGTATTTCCCCGCTACCGATAAATACAGGACCAATAGCAGTTAACTTCACATTAAATCTCTTAAATAAAGTTTTCATTTTTGCTCCCAACCAATCCAAATCGGCTTTGCATACGACCAGACTTTATGATTGTCTCTATCACTCTCCGACACATCAAAAATATCTCCATCAAAAACCTCAGTGAAACAAGATCCAGCAGCAAATTTATAAAAATCAGTCTTACGATAATTTTCACCAACTTTTCTATAACTTAATGAAAAAACATATCCGCTACGTTTAACTAATTTATAACTAGATTTATCAAAACAAATTTTGTCCAACTCTTCAGGTTCTGGATAACAAGTTGTCAATGTCATGCAAGTTCTACCTTCTTTGCAGCTTACCTTTAATAAATTTTGTAATAGGGACTGCTTTTCAATATCTTCGAAAGACACATTAAACCGACCTAATCCACTTGAACGTTTTCCACCAACACCAGAATAAGATAAGGACTTAATTACGTTTTTGAACTTTAAATAGTCCTTATCTTCTATTTCAACCATAAACCAAAGACCAGCATTTTCTTCAAATTGAAAAGTCCCAACAGAAAATAATTCAGTTGATTTTATAGATTCTCCCTTATCATCTTTTTCAATATATGAACTCCTAAGAATTTGAGCCTTTTGAGCAACTTCCTCTTTTCCAATTTTTAATTGTTGCTCTTGAAGATGTTTTAACTCTGATTCACTACATTTTCCATCTATCCAATACTTGAATTTATCAACTGGAATAAATTTTATACTTTTAGTCAGTTTTTTATTTTCTCCATCTATACCATTAAAAGCAATTGGTTTTGGTAAGAAAAATGTTTCAAGATTGTCTTTCAAAAAAAAAGGGAAAGTATCTGTTAATTTGATTTGGTTAAGCCATTCGCAAGTTTTATCATCACCTGTTAACTTTAACTCTTCTAGAAATAATGCTGAAAATAAAGTATCTGCACAAAAAGTTGGTTTTGTTTCTTCTAGTAATCCATTACCAAAATGCACTCGCCCGCCAGAAGGAGAAAAATCCAATTTAACTATTTTACGCATTTTCATCTTTGTTTTCAAGATCGCTCTTATTAGATTCAACATCAACTTCATAAAAATCTTTTTTATCATTTTTATTATTGTCTAATTTGTTTCCATTTAATATGTTATCTAGACAGGTATTTGTTAATTCTTCACAGTTTCCAACAACATATTCGCTCTTAAAATCACCAAATTCAACTCGCCCATAGCCTCTAGATCCAGATCCTCCGAGATAGTCATATTCAAGAAGCTTAAATCCATCATGAAGTATTTTTAAATCATTTTTGATTTGTTCCTTATCAAATTCTTTATCTTGCGGTTTTTTACAAATCTGGTAAATTATATTAACCTTAAATTTACTTCCTTTAACAACTCTTTCAATTTTGCGTGGATTCGCTTCAGCGGTCAAACGATCAATTGTATTTTCCGATTTAATTTCAGTTAACTTATTTATATCACTTACACTGCTATCAAGGTCTAAAAAAGAATCAGAAAAAAGTAACCTAGCGTTTCTAAATTCAGGACATTTAGCATTTCCAAACAACCTTGAAATTTCTGAGCAGTCCGATTCATCTGGTGTTCTTTTTGGAGGATCTACGTTATACGCCCTTGCTAGAAGACTACGCATCTTGCCCTTGATTGAACTTCCAGGAATAATCGGTTTTCCGTCTAGGGGATTTTTTACTACTAAAGAATCTGTTGCACCGATGGCAGAAAAACTTGAATTCCCCCCGATATGCATCCCAGTTTTTACATCTAATTTAGTATTTATTTTGATTTTTAAACAATTCATTAGTTTGTCTCTCTTTCTTATTTACTGCCATCTAAATATGCACGCCAAGCTACTAACGCTTCCATGTAATGATAAAATTCAATTAACTTCTTTTTACTGCTTCCTATGTCACCGATTTTTTCTAGCAGATTTTTGCCTTTAGTAACTTTAGCTTTAACAAGTTCTTTGACATCTTTCTCTCTTCCTGACTGATAAAGAAATTGAACCCGAGCATATTGTATCTGATCTACAATTTCTGGTTTTAAATCATCTGTCTTACTTTTATCTAACAATACAGCATTATAAATCGGTGCTACAACGCTCAACAAAGTCCTTAATCTTCCCGTTGTCAACCCTTCAAAATCTCGATTGTTACAATCTTTATTGTTTTTAGGATTACTTATTTTTCTCATGATTTCTTCTGCTTCATCTACATAGCTCATTAATTTACTTCCTCCTCAGATTTTTATTTTCTGTCTTTCTGACACTATAAACATAAAGATAAATTGCCATCTTAAGTTGTTTAAAATCTTTTTCGCTTTTAAACCACTTCCGCAGATTTTCTGCTAATTCCATGAAATTATTTCGAATTATTTTATCTTCTTCTAAATTTTTTCCATACAATTTGGGTTCCATCCGAGTGAGGAAATATATCCATCGAGCAGAGCTAACAGTTTCAGTAACACTATTTTCTTTTTGCCTGATTAAATCAAGTAAATTAAAGATAAATGATTGCCCATACTTTTGAACTAATTCTGAACCAGAAAGCTTTTCTTGTTTATATTTACTGTTAATAGACCTACAATAATTATCAAAAAAAAAGCTAAGAATTTTATACTTTTCAATAACCTTTTTAGTAAATTCGTCCCATGAAAAAACATTATCATCATCGTCTTCAAACAAGCAGATAGCGTTTTTCAGTTTTCCTCCATTTTTATAATTTTTCGATTTATTTTCTAAAATACCAGTTATCCTAGCCATTTGCGAAACAGGAAATTTTTGAGGAAACATTCCAAATCCTGCCGAAATAGTCATTTTACCTAAACTCCACTCATTAAAATAATAGTGCAGATCAATCGCGAATTCAAGAACATCATCCCAAGCTCCGACAATAAACATATCATCGCCTCCTGAGTAAATAATTTGGCAATTCCTTCCTTTTCGCACAGACTCATCATTATCCGTTTTGTCTCCAACCAAAATCTTACTTCGGGGATTTTGCAAAACCCAATTAACATAATATTTAAAAAATATGGCAATTGAGCGAGAAAGTGTTGCCGTTCTAGAAAGAGTGTTATATCTTCTGTCGCTATTCAAATCGCCATTATCTTTCTTAATAAAACCTTCTCGAAATGTTTGTCCTAAATTATCAATATCAACTCTTAAACAACCAATTCGGTTAATGCCTTGTTGATCGTTATCAATATAGTTTTCAAATTCAGTTAATTTTTTGGGATAATTTCCTAACCAAATTTTTGTGCCAATTTTTGAACCTGAGCCAAAAGTATTAAATTTATAGATCTTAAAAATTTCTATGTTTTTTTCTATCAAAATATTTTTAAAATCTTTTAACCTTTTATTCTCTGACTTATTTTCTTCAGTCTGAGTTAATTCTATATTTTTATCTTCAGATTCTTTTGCAAAATATAGAAATTTTTTGTCCCCAAAGATTGGTAGTTTTACAAATTTTTCTATACAATTTTTATCTTCTTCCGTTTTTTTATCTTCCTGCATTCCAACTGCGCAATAATCGCTAGAAACTATTGCTTTTGAACAACCAATCAAACTTCCGCAAAGTTCACAAACATAAAACTCTTCGTAGTTATTTTGACGATATGGGAAATAATTTTTATCAGAAATTTGATGACAAATATCACATTCTCTACCTACTTTTTTATTAACAACCTTATTTCCTTTTATCTCGTTTATATTTTGAAGCTGTGCAGAATAAAGATTAAATTTTTTCTTTTCAATCTGATTTTCTATATTAATTTGAATTTTCTGATAATTTTTGAGCCGCTCGTCCTCCTGTTTTTCTGACTGTTTTTTTCTTTGTTCAAAGTCTTCAACAGTTTCTTCTTTTCTTTGTTTAGGAACACTAACAGGTTTAACATCATTAGCACAAAAAGTAGCTTCTCCAATTACAAAAGATAATCCAACTCCGAATTTAGAAATGATCCAATCA
>JAISHP010000076.1 GCA_031262545.1 Candidatus Ancillula hodotermitis
ATCAATTGTTCCACCTTCGCTAGTAACAATTTCTAGGTATTTATCCAATAAAGCAGCAGCTTTTTTATCATCAAGATCAGGGCTAAAAATAACCGCAACCTCGTATGAGTTCACACTGCCAGCCACATTAGGTTTAGACATGTATATCTCCTTTGGTCTAACAGCTACGAGACTTTCTCGCAGCAGGATACTTAAATATTATACCTGATTTAATACCAACGCAAATTTTCAACTTGCAAACAACTAACCAATAGCTGTGATTGGTGCTTCTAAAAGCTTTCCAGACCCATCTCTACGCTGATCTATCTCGGGGAATTCAACTGGTAATCCTGTTGCTGTATTAGCACGCGCTTGCCCGTGTCCAGCCCAAGAAAAAATCAAAGCATTTTGTCCTTTTAAGAATTTTTGAGAACGCACACCACCAGTTGCTCTACCTTTTCCAGGATAGAGATTAAAAGGCGTCAATTTTCCAGAACCATTTTCAGTTCCTGGTAAAGCCAAAGCATCTCCAGCTACAGTAAATACTAATGGTTCATTTTCTGTATCTTCAATTTCTGCCCGAGATAAAACATCAAAAGACAAAACATGCTGACCATCAGCAAGCTTAATTCCAGCCATGCCTGCTCCACTCATTCCTTGAGGACGAACTTTACTTGACTCAAAATGAAGTAGACTAGAATCGGTAGATATAAAACAAATTTCACTACTATCTGGCGCAATAGCTCCACCCACAACACTATCTCCAGGTTGCAAACTAATAACTGACCAACTATCATGTAAATTTCCGCCTCGATCATGGGGAATTTCTTCAGTCTTCAATCTCTTAACCGACCCTAAAAATGTTCCAATAGCTAAAGGAGCAATATCTTCTATACTTTCTTTTTTATTTTCCGAATTAGGTTGAATCAACGGAACAATAGTTACAGGAACTTCAGCAGATTCTAACTGACCAGCCACCAAGCTTCGCAAATCCGCACCATTAGTCAAACCAGAAATTTCTAATTTATCTAACTTAGGCATACCTTGTGTATTCGTAGTAACTTCTCCACCTTGCTTAGCTCCGCGACCAATTTCTGGCAGATCAACAGCATTCATCAAAAGCATTCTCCCATGCGAAGTTAAAACACCAAAATATCCTCTGGTTGTCATAGGTATAGAAACAGCAATCGCATCATGATTTTCTCGATCACCCGAAAGTGGTGGACGGTTTTGGTGTTCACTAATACCTCGAACTGAGCGAGCAACTAAACCAGTTGCAGACATCATAACAAAACAAGGCACATCAGGAATTTCTAAACCATTCTCTCCTAATATTTGCTCTTTCATAGCCTTACCAGCTTTACCTTTTGGCGCCGCTCCAGCAACAAAATTTGCTAAAAGATCACTAGAAAATCCCTCAATTTCTTTGGTTTTTGCGCCTTTTTTTGTTCCGCCTTTTTCTCCATCTTCAGCCACCAATTCAGTCCGGCGTTCATCTCCAAAAGAGCGAGCAGCTTCATGCATAGACTTTACTACTTCATCTTCAAGCAAAACTTTATCACTCAAGATTCCTTGCAAACGTGAAATCTCAGCCTCTAACTCTGCCTTTTCCGTTTCAAGTTCAATCTTAGAAAATTTTGTCAAACGTCTCAAACGTAAATCTAAAATATAATTAGCCTGGATTTCGGATAAATCAAAAATTTTCTGCAAGCGATTAGAAGCTTCTGGCGTATCCTCGGAAGAGCGAATTACTTGAATGACTTCATCAATATCCAAGATTGCGATTAATAAACCTTCAACTAAATGTAGACGATCTTGCTTTGCTTTTAATCTAAACTCTGTTTGACGACGAACAACTTCCAAGCGATGTCTAACCCAAACTTGAAGAAGTTCTTTCAATCCTAATGTTTGTGGCTTACCATCAACAAGAGCAACATTATTAACTCCGAAATTCGTTTCAAGAGGTGAGATTTTATATAACCTTGACAAAATAGCCGCAGGATTAAAACCATTTTTAATTTCAATTACAATCTTTAAACCATTTTTACGATCTGTTAGATCGTTCAGCTTTGAAATCCCATCAATCTTGCCATTTTTTACTAAATCAGCGATTTTTTCAATTACAAATTCTGGACCAACCAAGAATGGCAATTCAGTTACGACAATTCCCATTTTGCGAGCAGAAACTTTTTCAATATTTGCCCGACAACGCATACGTAATGTTCCGCGCCCAGTTTCATACGCTTGTCTAATCGCATCTAGACCAATAATTTTACCACCAGTTGGTAAGTCAGGACCTGGGACAAATTTCATCAACTCATCCAAAGTAGCTTCAGGATTTTTAACAAGATAAGCGGCAGCTTTAACAACTTCACCCAAATTATGAGGTATCATATTTGTCGCCATACCAACTGCAATTCCCATACCTCCGTTAACAAGAAGATTAGGAATAACACTAGGTAAAACATCAGGTTGCTGAAGTTTGTTATCATAATTAGGCACAAAATCAACTACATCCTCATCAAGCCCCTCACACATAGCAACAGCCGCTGGTGTCATACGAGCTTCGGTATAACGAGATGCCGCTGGGCCATCATCAGGTGAACCAAAGTTTCCATGTCCATCAACTAATGGAATTCTTAACGAAAATGCCTGAGCTAAGTGAACTAAAGCGCCGTAAATCGCTGAATCTCCGTGTGGGTGCAATTTTCCCATAACATCACCAACAACACGAGCTGATTTAACATAAGAACGATCTGGATAAAGATTCATCTGTGACATTTGATAGACAATTCTGCGTTGAACTGGCTTTAATCCATCTCTCGCATCAGGCAAAGCTCGAGCATAAATTACTGAATATGCATACTCCAAAAAAGAAGTCTGCATTTCTGTTGAAATTTCACTCTCAACAATTCTTTCATTTGCAGGTAAAAAATTCTTCTTCTCTGACATTTTTTTTGACTCCTCTTATTTGCCGTTTGAATTCGTATTTAATATATTTATCTCATCTGACACTAAATATAATGGTCTATTTTGAACATCTGTAAATATTCTACCAATATATGCTCCGATAATTCCTAAAATAAAAATTTGTAAACCGGCAAAGAAAATAATTACAATTATTTCTGAAGTCCAGCCTGGTAAACCTGTATTCGGAATAGGTAAAAAATGAACAAATTTATTGATTAATAAAACTAAAGCAAGAATGAAATCGAAAAGGCAAATCACAAGCCCTACCTTTGTAATCATTTTTAATGGCTTAATTGAATACCCCATTATCCCGTCAATTGCTAAAGAAAACATCTTGCTATATGGATAGTGAGTTTCACCAGCATATCGTCCATCACGTTTAAAATCCACAATTTTTTGTTTAAATCCGACATCAGCAACCATAGCCCGAAACATTCTAGAATGCTCGCCATACCTTCTAATTGCTTTGATAACTTTTTGGTCTAAAAGTCGAAAATTCCCAACATCTTCAGGCATCCTTGAATCTGACATAAAGGAAAAGACTTTATAAAAAGCTTTGGCAGTAAATTTTTTTAAAAAACCATCAACACGAGTCGAGCGCCTAGCGGCTACCATATCGTATCCATCTTCCCAACCTTTGATCAATTCCAAAGACACAGCAGGAGGATCTTGCAAATCGGTATCCATTATTATTCCAGCATCTGAATCAATATAATCCATCCCCGCAGCAAGGGCCGATTCGTGCCCAAAATTTTTAGAAAAATTGATTATTCTAACAGACTCACAACTTGATTTAGGCTTTAAATTTTTTAAAATTTCTAAAGTTTTATCTGTGCTACCATCATTGATAAAAAGATATTCAATATCATACTTCCCTTTCAACTCTCCAATAACTTCAGAAAGTTGATTAAAAAAAACACTTATTCCTGCCTCCTCATTATAAGTTGGCAGGATATAAGTTATTTTTTTTCTTTTATTTTGCTTCAAAATTAAGAATAAAAATTAAGAATTTTTTAGAATCTTATAAGCATCACGAGAAATCATTAGCTCTTCCTCAGTTGGAATAACATAAACTTTAGAAGTTGAACCTTCTCCTGTGATATCAACAGTCCCACGAGTCTCATTTGCTTGATTATTGATTTTAACACCAAGACAAGCAAGGCGATCGATTACAGCTTTACGAACTGTAGTTGAATTTTCTCCGATACCAGCAGTAAAAGCAATTGCATCAACTTTTTTGCCTTGAGCAATAATATCTGCAGCATAAAGAGTAATAAAGTTTGCAACCTTTTTAACAAATAGATCCCAAGCTACTCTTGACTCAGCATGATGTTCATGATTTGCATCATTTGCAGCTTCTTCAACGTCACGCATATCGTTAGAAAAGCCTGAAAGTGCCAAAAGACCTGATTTTTTAGTGACAATATCACTTAGTTTATCACCATCAGCATTTTCAACTTTTTGAAGATAAGTAACGACTGTTGGATCCATGTCTCCTGAGCGAGTCCCCATTACTAAACCACCAGTTGGTGTAAATCCCATAGATGTATCAACAGATTTTCCATCAACAATTTCAGTAATAGAAGCGCCGTTTCCAAGGTGTGCCACAATTACATTACTACTATTTCTATCTTTACCTAATAGACGAGCTGACTCACCAGAAACATAATCATGACTAGTTCCATGTGCTCCGTAACGACGGACTTTATTTTCCGTGTAATATTTACGATCAATTGGGAAAATATAATTAATTTCTGGCATAGTCTGATGGAAAACAGTATCAAAAATTAAACTTTGACTAGCCTCAGGCAAAGCCTTTTGGAAAGAGCGAACTCCTAAGATATTTGCTGGATTGTGAAGCGGAGCTAATGGAGCTAATTGCTCAACAACAGCGATATGTGCTTCTGTAGCAGGAACAGATTCTTTAAAATACTCTCCACCTTGAACAACTCTATGTCCAACAGCTTTGATCTCGTCTAAAGAAGCAATCGCTCCAGAAGAAACCAAAACTTCCAAAAGCTTATCAACAGCTACAGAGTGATCAGGCATATCTAATTCTAATTTTACCTTTTCCCCTCCAGTTGGTTTATAACTAAACTCTCCAGCTCCTGGACCGCCAATACGGTCAGCTGCACCAGAAAAAAGTTCTTCTTCTTCCGGCATTAAAAACATTTTGAACTTCAATGAAGATGAACCTGCGTTCACCGCTAAAATTTTATCACTCATATGTATATTATATCATTTGTGTTATAATATCAATATTGGGTATTTTTCCAGTTATTTATTTTATTTAATATATATCAAAAATCAAGAAAGTGATAATTTATGTCAGAAAAAAATCTAACAGATGAAACTATGCAACAAAAAGAAGAAATTGCAGTAGAAAATCATAATGATGAATCAACCAAAACTAAAAAAAGAACAACATCAAAGTCTACTACAAAAGATTCTATTAAATCAAAAACGGTAAAGAAATTATCCTCAAAGAAAAATGAAAATAAAACAGATAAAATAGAAGACAATAATATCGACAATAACATTGGCACAGAAGAAAATTTAGAAAAATCAGAAAATTCCAAAAAACCAGAGCAAAAAACCAGAGTTCGCCATCGCTCTTCAAATAAGGATCACAAAAATACAAATCAAAACGATTCAGATTCAAAAGAAACAGAAACTTCTGAAAAACAAAATAACAAAAAAGATAGCCACAAAAATTCTAACAAAAATAATAATGAAAAAAATAAATCAGAAGAAGCTCAACTTTATGATGTTGCGGGGATTGTAGACATGATGGATAACTACGCTTTTTTAAGAACAAGCGGTTATCTTCCTGACCAGAATGATGTTTATATTTCAAATTCGGTTATTCGCAAATTTGGATTGCGCTATGGTGACCATGTTGTTGGAAAAATCAAAGAAGTGAAAACTACGCAAAACAACAACCCTAAATTCCGCCAGCCAAAATTTAATCCACTTCAAATTGTTGAAGCTGTTAATGGCATGAGTGTTGAAGAAAGTTTAAAACGTCCAAAATTTAAAGACTTAACACCTCTTTATCCGCAAGATCGTTTAATCATGGAACTTCCTCAAACATCGACTTCTTCAAAATCCGCAAAGACGACTGCTAGAATGATAGATTTAGTAGCGCCAATTGGAAAAGGACAAAGAGCCTTAATAGTGGCACCTCCTAAAGCGGGAAAAACAATTATGATGCAACAAATTGCAAATTCAATTTCTGAAAATAATCCAGATGTTCACCTTATGGTTGTTTTGGTTGATGAACGTCCTGAAGAAGTAACAGATATGCAGCGCAGTGTAAATGGTGAAGTTCTAGCTTCTACTTTTGATCGTCCTGCTGTAGATCATACAACAATTGCAGAATTAGCAATTGAAAGAGCAAAAAGGCTTGTAGAGATGGGACAAGATGTAGTAATTCTCCTTGACTCTCTAACTAGATTAGCTCGTGCTTATAATTATGTAGCACCGGTTTCTGGGCGTATCCTTTCAGGAGGTGTTGATGCTGCTGCACTTTATCCACCTAAAAAATTCTTAGGTGCCGCTCGCAATATTGAAGAAGGCGGATCTCTGACAATAATCGCATCGGCCTTGGTTGAAACTGGTTCAAAGATGGACGAAGTCATTTTTGAAGAATTTAAAGGAACTGGTAATGCCGAAATCAAACTTGATCGAGAATTGGCAGATAAACGCATATTCCCGGCAATCAATGTTACAGCTTCTGGAACCAGGCGTGAAGAGTGGTTAATTAATCCTGAAGAATTAAAGATCGTTTACACTTTAAATAGAATTCTAGCAGGTATGGAAAAACAACAAGCAACAGAAATGTTAATAAATAAAATTCATACAACTACAACAAATATTGAATTCCTTATGCAAATAAAACAAGGAATAACCACAACAGGTAAAAATTTAAGTCAACCAGAGATGGGAAAATAGATCGCACAAACCACAAAACTACCACATAAATAGTATTATAATATTATTTATAAAAAAATTCTATGAGAGGAATGAAATATGGTAGCAAAAAATTGGACAAAACTAGTCCCTGGTTTAGCAATTAAAATAATAAATGAACATACAATCAAAATTGGGTCTGATCCTAATCATACTTTAGTATTAACAGATCTAACTCAAGATGAAATAAATTACATTCTTTTTTTAAGTAAAGTTAATATTAATGATATTAATAGTGGATCCGAAAAGAAAATTAATGAAAATAGTAAAAATCAACTATATTCCCTATTTGATAAATATGGATTTATAACACATAAACTTCCTTCAGATGTAATAATTGGTTTACCCTCTCTTGATATTTTAGGCTTTCTAATAGCAATAGCTCTTGCAAATCAAGGAATTAAACATATTATTAGTTCAGATAAACTACATTTTACCGAAAATGACAGAACAAACTCTCGATTATTCATGAACTATGATGTTAGTCGCCAACAAAGTCTTTCCAGAATAGAAGTTGTAAATAATTACTTTTTTTCTCATTCAATTGATTGTTACATAGAAGAGAAAGTTACTAAAAAGCCAGATTTGATTCTCCCTTTTTTTGAAAATAATTACATTCCACAATCATGTAATTTACTGTTAGGCGAACAAATTCCTCATGTCCCAATATTGAACCAAGGCTCTAGAGTATTAATTGGGCCATTAATCAAAACAGGCAAAAACCCCTGTGTTAATTGTCTATATAATCAATTCACTAAAAATGATGAATATATGTATATTGAACCTCGCAGAAGAGTGTCTTTAACAAATATTATCGCCTCTGCCGTTTCAGAACTAACTAGAGACTATTTTTCAAGTAAACTCGATGATTTCCCAAGCCGAATGCTAATTATAGAAACCTCTCCTCTACATTTTAGTTATACCGATGTTGAATATTCAACCGAATGCCATTGTCGTGACTTCCTACAAACCAATTATGACTAAAATCTTTATAAGTAGATATAATAAAATAATATCTTATTTTATTGCCAGCGGGAGACTAAACTTGTGATTGTTTATATTTTCCAAAATTTTGATAATAAAAAAATTCTTCCGGGTCCAACAGAGGATCCCGAATTTTTCCATTATCTTAACAATTTTTCAAAATAAAAATCAACAAGTCGTCTTTTTACTGCCAAAAAATA
>JAISHP010000086.1 GCA_031262545.1 Candidatus Ancillula hodotermitis
TCTCCAAATGAACAGAAATCTCCTGCTACTGCTGGTAATTTAACTGTATGCCCAAATACAGAAGAAATTAGATTCTTAACTGAAGAAGCAGCTGAAGATAAAAGATTAGCACTAGCTGGTGCAGCGCCTACTGGACAAGCATCTACTTGAGCTGCTTGAGAGTTAAATGTCTCAGCATTTTTTTCATAATTAGCCTTAACACTTGCAATAACTTCTGCTCTATTACTATCAATAGCAGCTTTATACTGCTCTAAATCTAAAGTTGAATCAATACCTTTGTAAACTGCTGTATATTCTTTAAGCATTTGTTTGATTAACTCTGATTTTGTATCACCAGATAAATTAGCATATCTACTATCTGTATAAACAATATAATGAAAATACAACTTTGCAACTGCAAAATCGCATCTTTTATACTCGTCATTAGTTGTAGGTTCATCTCCAGATAGTAACACTGTATTTTCACCACTAGCCGAGAAACTATTCAGATAGTCAGTTAATTCATAATTATCTTCAATACCTGAAAGTTTAGATAAATCTAATTCACCATTTCCATAAACAGCGTTAAATTTGGTTAATAAACTAGCCGCTTGACTATAAGTTTTGTAAACTCTTGCGAAATCTTTTTTGGTTTCAGGTTGCAAACCTGAATCAAATAAAGAACTCAAACCAACTATCAACTTAATTCTTGATACACTATTTTGATTAGCCTTTACATCACTAACAAATTGATCAATAAAGCGAACTCCATTTTTGCCAGCTAAAGCGACTGACTCAGGAGTAAACTTTTTATTTAAAACTTCTAAAAGATCTATTATTTGCTGAGCTTGACGTGAATCTGCATTATTTGCTCCAGATTCCCATGCCGCAGCCATTCTAACAATCCAAGCGTAATCACTTTCTGTATCACCATTTTGAGGTTGTAATTTATAACCCATAGCTGCGAGATTATAAGCTAAATCAAACATAGTTCTAGTTAGATATTCAGATTTTAATTTATCGCCATTAATATCAGCTTTCAGCCACAATTCGTTATAAAACCCCAAAAGATTACTATTAATCTCTGCTGTAAAATTGTATTGTTTTATAAAATCATTATACCAGTCATACAAGAAATGTCGACATTCTGTTGTTCCATCAGCATAAGGAATAACTGAATGATAAAAACTAGGATTATCAAGAAACTGGCTTTCCCATTTCACAAATGGAGAATTATAATGAATGAACTCATCAAATGACATAGAACTTGGTTCGTAATAATCAAATATAAGCGATTGCAAATATTTGATCTTTACATCTTTGTTTCCCAATTCTCCACCAAGAGTTATTCCAAAATTACCTATAAATTCATATTCAAATAAACGCCAGTCATGAAGTAATTCTTCTTTTGAATTTGGGAAAATATTCAATCTTGATAGAATTGAAGCAAAATCATAAAATTCCTCAATTTTAGAATCTTGAAAAAAACGAACTGATTCAAAACCTAAAGCAGCAAAATCAGGTAAAAAACAATCCAAAGTCAATTCAAAATGTGAAACCTCTAAGAAAAAACCGTTTGATGAAAAAGCCACACTAACCAGTCCAAAGAAATTTTTCATTAAACTATCAAACGTATAGCTGGCATACTTAAGTTCACCATCATCACCTTCCCATTTAAACTTATGGTTGCTAGCAGAATGAAATTCTTGGAGTAATTTATCTCCAAAATCGTTTAGAATTTCCATGTAATTATTCATTACTTTTACCATTTTTTCATCACCAGGCTTAAAATTATTATTAAAGAAACTCTCAACAGTATTTATACTTAATTGATTTTTCAAAATTTCATTAACCCAACATTTAGGAAGTGTAGCTTTAACGCCCAATTCAATTAATTTTTGATTGATACTCATAATTCTCAAAGCCGTCTCGTTGCCCGATACTACTTTAGTAAATATTTCTTTATCAATATCTGTAATCTCTACATTATTACTCTTATATGCATCTTTTAGATTCTTAATGTTTTGCAACCTAGTTTCAAAATCCGTTAATGACTTATCTGAAACTTTATTATTTTTCAAAAATTCAACTTCTTCTGCAGATATAGGAATCTCTAAAATTTCAGCATGGCTTTTGATTATTCCTTCTAATCTTGTTAAAGAATTTTTAGCTACTGTTGCATCTTTAGCATTAGTTCCATGTATACGAGTAAATAAATCTTTGACTAGAGAATATAAACTTTGATTGATTCCTACCTCTCTACCATCACTAGTTTTTGAAGTATCTAATATATAATTCAAAATATAAACCATAGAATCTGTATTTTGACCATAATTACTTGCATTTTGTGCACAAATTACTTGAAGCATATAATCACCTTCTTGATAGGTATATCCTAGATCAGCAATTTGAGTTGCTCTTTTTAACACATTCCCCGGAAAAGCATTACTTAATCCATCATAAAAATTATCATAGCCAGATACGACTTTTATTCCTTCTATAATAAATTGTTTAATATTTTCAGAACCTAATTGATCAAAAGAAATATCGCTGTGCCCTGAATCTTTCAAGTCACTAAAATACTTCATGAAACCACTAAAAGAAGTAATATCATCAAACCTTGCAACCATATCTTGATTTCCTGAAGCCTGCATTTGTTCTTTTAATTGTTTCCAAAGCGGTAGAGCTCCAATATATTGACCAATTTCAGCAGAAGTTATATCATCAATTTTATGACCGGTCATATTCTCAACATGTAATAAAAACACACTAAGCATATCAAACTTAGTTTCTTTATCCAAGCCACTTAAAGAATCAATTATTAGTTCAATTTGATTGTGATCTAACCTCTTAATTAAATCAAGAATTTTTGTATCTTCTTGTGTAACAATGATATAAAACAGATCAGTAGCTTTTTCAAACTCTTTAGCTAGATTATAATTTTCTTCGGTTAAAGCAATTCTATTCGTCAAAAGAGAATTTGTAAGTGAATTTAACGTATCAATATTATCTAAATCCTTTGCACCTAGAAAATCTGTAATTACATAGGCAGGAACTCCTTCTCCTTTAGGATTAAATGTCGAATATAAATTTTTCAAATTGTCTAAAGCTTTATTAATGTTTTTAAACAAATTTTCATTTTCAGTCAAAGCTAAAGAAGGTGTAAATCTTGCTTTTATCGCATAATTATAATATTTACCAAACTCTTGAACATTTTCAAATTTTGTATTATCAGGAACTTTATAAAGATTTTGTTGATTCATGTAATCTGTAACAGAAACAACAAACTTGTTAACCATTTGAGAATAATACACACTTAATGGATTTTTGCCATCACTATATACTGGAACGCCATAAGTGCTGATACTTTTTAAGTAACTTGCACAAGTTAACTCATCAGGTGCATATCGAGTTGAATCGTTAAAAGCTTTAGCAAAAACTTTAAATATTTCTTGCACTTGCGTTTTTGTCGATCCTTTACCAAGTCCAAAAAAATTCTTTATCTCTTGAACTGCAGCAATATATTCATTTTTTTGGGAAGATTTGCCATTTGTTTGTTCACCTAATATAAGTATCAAAGATTGTACAACTTCTTTGCATAACATTGAATTACTACGAGTTCCTAGATTATCCGCAAACCCTATTCCTAAATTTTTAAGCGTTACATACAAATTATCAATTTCAGGAACAGCTAACTGCATATCATTATATTGATTGACAATTTGATTATAAAACATTTTTACACTTGGATTACCAGGATTGTCATCACTATATTTTCTGAACTTTGCTAAAACATCACTAAAAAGAGTTTTTAAAGAACTCATATCACTATATTCATCTCGCATAACTGCATACTTGAGCGCTTGGCTCATAACATCAGTTACAAGATCAATTTCACTGTATGAAATTCTTTGTTCACCTAATTTAGCATTGTAACCATTTCCAGCATAACCACTCGCCTCTTGTTGCATCCAAGAATATCTTAAACGACCGTCGGGATTAATCCTAAATTCAGTAAAAGCATGTTTTGTCCCCATTCCAAAGATTTTTGCTCTTCCTACATAATATGCAGTATCATTACCAGCTTGTTTAACATTACCTTCAGTATTCAATTGACCTCGGCTATAAATGTTTATTTCATCACCATCTTTAACCAGATCGCCGGCTTTATGCCCTGCCCCATCATTAGACCAGATTAAATCATCACCGCTAAATCTAGTTTCAAAAACAGAACTATATCCTCCATCTCTAAACCATTCTGTCCCAGGAATTATTTTAGCATCACCTTTTTTCTGAATTACATCTCCGGTTTTGATTGATAAAGAGCTGACATTTTTTGCATTAAAACCAGTAGTTAAATGAGTTGTCCAACCTTCAATCAAATCAATGACAACTGCATCTCGCCCGTCAAACATTTCTTTACCTATAATTTTAGTTTTACCGACATAAACTAAACCTTTAAAGTTGCTACCATTAATTTTTCCTTCATAATATGCGAAAATGTTTATTTCGTCACCAATTCGTTGTGTCCCATTATAATTATCATCAAATAAATAAGCTACATTACTTGCAACATCATAATTCAAACCACTTTCACTTTTGTCAATTATGCTATATTCAGGATCTGGTGGAGTCGTAGTCCCAACAAAATTTTGATCATCGTTTTCTAGTTTTACTGTAGGTAATTTTGATGAATCATTTACAACTTTCTTATTATTTTTCTGAATTTTTTCCGGTTTAGTGTCCTTTGCTTCCGCTTGATTATCCACCTCCCCGCTTTGAACCTTTTCTTTGTATTCATTAAGAAGTTTATTAATTAATTCAGACTTATCTTGTGCATTAGCTTTAGTAAATCCAGAAGACAAAAAATCCCCATTAGAGTATATCACTAATGTAAACGACATAGCCACTATAGCTAAACTAACAATTACCTTTTTTATACTATCAATTACTTTTAGATTCATACTTTAATAGTATATAAAATTCGTTTTGCAATTTGGTTACATTTTGCGCCGTAAATCATTACAAAACTGTTACATTTCTTGTTTTATGCCCAGAAATAAGCCTTAAAATGAAAATAATCATTTTGTT
>JAISHP010000092.1 GCA_031262545.1 Candidatus Ancillula hodotermitis
GCTGCTGCTGCTAATACAGAAGCTGACAATGTTCTTCCTGATGGAAATTATACAATTAAAAATGGAATTGTTAAAAATTACCCAGTGGCTTATTTAGGTGATGAACCAGATAGTTCATACAATTATAATAGATCTCAACAAGTTGGGGATGAAATTAATATTTATGCTTATTATGAAGGTAAATTAAATGGACAAGATTATAAAGGTTTAGTTTTTGTTGCGAGAACTTCAATTAGAGCTAAAGAAATGTTTAACGGCAGAGATGCAATTGTAACGGATTTATTAACTGGCTGGACTGCACACTTAACAACAGGACTTAGCGAAAGTGGGAGTCCACTATCTATTACAACTGGTAATGTTGTCCAGAGAAAAGGAGAAAATAAATTAATTCCTGGGACAGAATGGTGGCAACCAAATTTAGAAGTTGATCACGCTTATGATACAGAAGTGGTTTCAAAGAAAAATGTCTGGAAAAATGATGGAGCTGGGCATAAGGCTGGTGATCCTGTTCGAGATGGCGATGAGATAAATGTATATTCGCGCGCTAACTCTATGCATTATCTTCCTGAATATGGAGGTGCGTGGTATGTAGGTCGTGAAAAAGTTTATGCTATTGATAGTGGAGAGGCCTTTTCAGAATTTCGTATTAATCCAAATGGGCAAATATACATTAAATGGTTTCAATCTGAGCAGGCTCGAGGTTTAGCTTGCGGACAAAATAAAGTGTTTCCTGATGGCAGAACTGTTTTAGGGGAGATTGATGTTGCTGGTCAGGGTTTTAATCAAGGAATTTTTAATGCTATTTTTACAGATAATAATATAAAAACTACTGAAGATCTTAAAAAAATTTTAGCTGCTATAACTTCATATCAAGGATTGATCAAAACATGGGCTGATGCATCTCCAGACTCAACTGAAATGAAAATAATTTCTAAAAGAACTGGTATGGAAATGGCTTCTATATTTTCAGCGGCTGAATATATTTTGCAATTTAAACAAAAATTGACAAATAGTGGTTTTTTACAGGAAAAAGTTGCAAAAGTGGAAGTTGGGTTAGCGACAGTAAGTATCGATCAGATAAGAGTTATTAGTTCTATCTTTCAAGTTCTCATTCAAAAAAATGAGGGTTCAGATGCAAAGCAGATCATAAAAGAAACTTTTGATCAAATTTCACTTTTCTTTGGACTGGACAAAAATAATAATGAAGTTGTTAAAAGTCAAAGATATATAATTTTTAAAACTTTTGCGGAGCTTTTTTGTTTGGGTGGGATTGACTCTTATACTAATGATATTACATCTTACGGCATAAATCCAACTTCTTATCAAAAAACGACAACTGTTGGAGAAGAGACTGTTTATTCTAACAATATAAAAGTTTTTGTTGAGCAGGTAAATGATTATCTACAAAAGCATAAATCATTTGGAGACAGTAAACAAAAAGAGTTAGAAGCAATAGTTAATTTTTCAAAAATAATTATTTATCAGAATGCTGCTTTATTAGTAAATAGAGTTTCACTTGAGCAAGATTTGAATCGAATTAATTTTATAGTTCCAGCTCTGGATAGTTTGACGGATAAATTTATTCATAGTTCTACCAATAGAGGTAAAATAGCTTTACCTTCTTTTGTAATTTTAGATTTTATCACAGCAAAAGATAAAATTACTGTAGATAAGTTAAGCACATTAACGCAAGCTCTTTTTGATAATTATATTGAAGTAAGTGAGGATAATTATAATTTTGCAAAGATGTTTATAGATGACCCAGAACTTTTTTCCGATTTAGCAAAATCTGAGAATATTGATCAATTTGCGATATTCCATAATGAACCTAGTCTTGAGCTGATTAAACAAATAACATACTTCACGAAAGATTTAACTGGAACTGATAAAATGTATGCGCTTAGTGTTTTTCTTTCGTGTGTTGCAGAGGCTACTGGTAAGGATGCTGATAATTTGAAGAAAGTAGATTTAGATAAATACGTAGGGGCTTTACCACTATATAAAGAGATTAGAGATTCAATAAATAATTCTGGAGATTCAGAATTGGTAGGTAAATTGGATAATATGCAGCGCATGAATGATTTCGTAAAGTTTTTTGATTATTTACAAGCACAAGGGAATGCAGATATTTCTTTTGAGAAATTGAGATCAAATGGGTTAAAACAATTTGTTATAGATGGAATAAAAATTGCATTAACTAACCAAAATCTTTACGAGGGACTAGAAGAAGCTTTTTCTAATGATATGCTAAAAAGAGCAACCCAAATTGCTGATATGGGATATGTGTATCAGGTTGATGACTTTTCTTGGCAATCTAATTATGTTAACGATACTGCTAATTATCATTTGAAAACCAACCGTTTGATTTATGTTTTGAATTATATATATGATATTACAAAAACGAGTGATGGTAAACAAGTAGGTATTAATAAAGCTTTACTATCGTTAATCCAAGATTTATTTAATCGTGTTAATGGGTCAGATACAGAAGATGCTAAAATTGCTAAAAATTCTTTAGTTCAGCTTGAAGGTATAATTACAAATCATGCACAAGTTTTAGGTACTTCTTTTACAGATGCAGAAGTAGCTTACTTAAAAACAAATAATGGTAAAGACAATTTGATTTATCAAAAATATGCCGAAAGCCTTGCAGATATTGCAGATTTTCAGCAATATTGTATAGCAAAAAATATAGAACCAACAGAATTAACAAAATCGTTATTTGTGAAAGTTCTTTCTGGAAACTTAAATGCTGAAAGGTTACTTGAAATAAATTCTTGGCTGGTAAAGGTTGGAGTTACTGTTCAGCTTCCTGACTCTTGGGTTAAACAAGTTTTAGATAACAAAATTAACGTAAATGATCTTGAGAGTTTCGTTAAATCATATTCTGATAGGGATAGGCTGACTGATAGTGATATTGCTCAAATTACAAGTCTTTTAAAAGTTATGGACGATTTGGGAGATGTATTAATTGATAAATTAAAATTAGCCTCAGCACAAAATACTCATAAAAATGATAGATATACAATAGGCAAAGCTCTAGAAGACTTGTCTTCTCATATTTATTTAGATGCGAGAGGGTTTAATAATTTATCAGATTTTGAAATGGCATTTAGATATTATCTTGATAAAATTGCTCGTGTGAAATTTTCAGATCAGGCTTTGGAAAAAGATATGGATTTTAATCGTTTTATAGAGTTTTCACAAATGCTATCTAAAAATCAGAAGTTTCCCTCATCAGCAGAAGAATTAAGCGAGGAGTGGAGTTACTTCAAGGAGAAATTTATGCCAATATTAGAAATTTCTCCAACGGTTCTAGGTGATGATGCCGCTCAAGGTTTCGAGGATGATAAATTTGGTTTTCTAGTATCACTAGTTATTGTTTCTTATAATCCAAACGAGAAAAATTTCAGAAGTTTTGTCGACTCGGAAATCAGTTTTGTAAAATTTGCAAAATTCTTTATTGCAGACAAGAATTTCCGTTTGCTCTTTGTTACATCTGAAACGCAAGTTGATAATCTTCGTGTTTTACATAATTGGTATACATCTTTCATGAGCAAGGCAAAATTCTCTGATAATTGTTTGAGCAATATGAAAGATTTCTTTGGAGCTTTGTGGTCAAAAGATATTACACCTGCCAATTTAACTAAAAATATGTTTGATTTGGCTTATAATCTTGCTAATTTGGGGTATAAATTACAACCTCAAAATGGTAATACAGAAAGTGATTATGATTGGATTGCTCGAACAGCAATCAAACAAGATGGTTCATATGATCAATTTCAATATGAGACAGCAAATGAATTAGTTAATGTTCTAAAAGCTAATTTTTCTCCTGAATCTGTTGAAAAATCTGAAATTCTTGGGACTTTGATTGCACAGATAAAAGCAAATAACCAAGGAGTTGGTGTTACTATTGAGAATATTAAAAATGTTGCTGCACTGCGCGATATGTTTGATAAAACACTTACTCCTCAAGAGCAGCGAGATTTTGTTAGGGCATTTAATAAATATCAAACTATTGCTACTGCAGTAAGTTCTTTTGCAAAAGCGTATAATAAGAGTGTAGTTGACTTGTCTAAGCTTACTTCAGTTGCTGGGTATGGTGAATTAGATAGTTTTCTCGCAGAATTCATTTCTAACGATGTAGTAAAAGGGATATTAGATGGTCAAGAGCCGACAACTATTGAAGAGTATAAACAATATAAAATAGAAATTGCGAAATTCTATTTTCATTATTTAGTTTATACTGATCCAAACCTTTCTAAATTCGAAAGTGGTGATATAGATTTTCTTTTAAGTAGGGGAGTGCGCTATGCAGATTTCTTCTCACAAGTAGATTTTGAAATAAGCCAAAGTGGAAAAGAATTGTCTTTTGAAGATTATAAGGCTTTAGTTGAAAAAACAGAATCTACTATTTTAGAAAAGATAAAACAAGACTATGGGAATTCTGAAGACGAAGCAATAGCAGATGGCGATGAAGTAGATGCTTGTCCAGTAGGCGTTGCTCCAGCTAGTGCTAATCTTTTATCTTCAGCTGCTTCTTCAGTTAAGAATCTAATTTCTTCTGTATTTGGGCATACAGTTAAATTACCAGCAGTAGCAGGAGATTTCTGTTCATTTGGAGA
>JAISHP010000125.1 GCA_031262545.1 Candidatus Ancillula hodotermitis
ATCTGCTCCAACAAAGGAAATACCCTCTCCATTTTCAGCTTCCAACAAAGTCACTTCAACATCATCTTTTAGTTTCTTCTTAATATCAATTGCTGTTGAAATCCCAGCGTGACTTGCCCCAACTACTAAAACTTTTTCCATACTAATATTATAAAGCAAATATTATTCAGCAAAAATAAAAGTTCCCAAAACTGAAAAACATTCAACAATTGAATTTAATTCAATATGTTCATCATCAGCATGACAGAGATTCGGGTCACCTGGAGCGAAATTTACCGCCGGAATTTTTAGTTCAGTAAATCTTGCAACATCAGTCCAACCCAACTTGGCTCTAGCATCTTTTCCGGTTTTTTCTTTAATTATTTTAGCAAATTCTTGTAATTCTGCTCGATTCATCCCCGGCTTTGCTCCATCAGAAACATCTTTCCAATCTACCTCGAAGCCATCAAATAAATCTAATATACACTTTTGAGCCTCTTTTGCCGATTTATTTGGTGCAAATCTATAATTAATATGAATCCTGCACTCATCAGGAATTGAATTTGTGGTAATTCCTCCATTGATTTTAACAGCATTCAGCCCTTCAATATAATCCAAACCTTCAACATTAACTGTATGGTTCTCAGCTAATTTATCCAAGTCCCCATTCCAATTATTCAAAATCTGCAAAATAGGTAAAAGTTTATGAATTGCATTATCTCCTTTATACGCCCTTGCCGAATGAGCTGCTTTACCTTTAAGAACAATGTCAAATCTTAAAGTCCCATTACATCCACCTTCTAAGTATCCATTTGTAGGTTCAAATAAAATCGCCATATCACCATTTAAAAGTTTAGGATTAGATTTTACTAATTTGCCTAGCCCATTCTTAGGAGCTTCAACCTCTTCATTATCGTAAAATACAAAAGTTAAATCATATTTAGGGGTAGCTTTCATTACTTTAGCTGCAATCATCAACATTACAGCATCTCCGCCTTTCATATCCACAGTTCCTCTTCCCCAAATTTCTGTAGATCCATTATTTTCAACAATTTTTGATGGATAATTATTAGTAACTTTAGAAATTGGAACTGTATCTAAGTGCCCAGCCAGAATCAATCGTTTTGCTAAGCCAAAATTTGTTTTAGCAACTATTCTATTTTCAATCCGTTCAACTTCAAATACTTTTAAATCCTCAAAAAAACCTTCAACATAATCAGCGATTAATTTTTCATTTCCAGAAACAGAATCAATATCTACTAAATCTGACAACAACCCTTTAGCAATTTCTTCTATATTCATAAATTCTCACTCTCCTCATCATACTTTTTATCAACTTCAATCTCTTTATTCTCTATATTTACGCCTACTTTCAATTCTGCTTTTTTAAAATCTTTAGTTTGACCGATAATTTCCTGTGGGCTTTCTATTTGTTCTTGCTCCATCTTCTCAGCAATTTTATTAGCTTGAGTTATAACTTGTGATTCAAGAGAACTTGCAAATCTATTGTAGCTTTTAACAGATTTATCAATTGCTTTTCTGAGATTTTCACTATGCCCAGCTAAGACACTAACTCTGTGCAGAAGTTCCTGAGCTAAAACTCCTAGCTCTTGAGCATTTTCATTCAAAGCTTGTTGTTGCCAAACAAAAGAAACTGTTTTAATCACAGAAAAAAGAGAAACTGGGCTAGCTAAAGCCACTCTTTGTTTAAAAGCGTGCTCTAACAAACTAGGGTCATTTTCTAGGGCTGAAGAAAGCATTGATTCTGAAGGTATAAACATTATTACAAAATCTGGAGTCTCAACATCACCCGCCCAATATTCTTTTTTAGAGAGCAAATCAACTTGTCTACGCATAGCTTTAGCATATTCCTTAAAAAGACTATCTCTTTCTGCTAGTTTTTCTTGATTTTCAAAATCATCAATTGCGACAGCCTCAAAATATTTATCCGCCGGAGCTTTGGAATCTACAATTATTGAACGATTTCCGGGAAGGTGAATTATCATATCAGGACGCTGAGCTACTGAAACAGTTCCACTATTAGCGGTTCCAGTATTTGTTGTCCCATTATTTTTTATCCATGCAACTTGAGTGTCAAAATCAACATGCTCAACCATTCCAGTTGCTTCAACGATAGTCCTTAATTGAGCCTCTCCCCACTGCCCACGAGATTGATTTGACTTTAAAGCTGAAGTTAAATTATTTGTTACTTTACTCAACTGTTCTTGCTGTTGCTGATTGATCTGCATTGATTTTTCTAAAGAGCCATATTGCTCTTTTCGCTGATTTTCTAAATCCTCAATTTTAGTTTGAACTTTCTTTAAAACATCATCAACTGGTGCCAATTTTTGGAGAACAACGCTCTCTTCGGCTTTTTCTTGATCTTGCTTGATTCTTTGATTCTGAATTTCTAACTCGCGAGCTTGCTGGTATTTAATATAGTCTGCTCTTAATTCCGAATATCTTTCACTCAATTGTTGATTTGTTGCATTTACTGCTGCTAAGTCAACTTGCGAACTTGCTAATTGATCTTTAATTAAATCAAAATCCTTCTGACTAACGCCACTTGAAGTTTTACTTTTACTTCCCAAAACAAAACCCAAAATACATCCTGCAACCAAACAAACTATTGCAACAATTAGCAAAATCACTAAATTCATAACTATATTATATCGGAATTACTAGATCCACACAGCAACAAAAATAGTTCATAGTTATCACCAAATAATTTCATACTCAAAATTCTTTTTATTTCTAACTTATTACCCTTAAAAACAAAACCCGCCTAAATTTTTAAGCGGGTCTTGTTTATTCGAATTTATTGGCTCATTAAACTATAAGAGAACATAATCTTCTAGCCCATATGAATTAATCGAATCTTCAACAACTTCTTTTACAGATTTTACTTTGGCACGCTTACTTTTAGATGTAAAAGTAATTTTAAAGACTGAGCCCGCTCCTGTTTTTTTAGCCGTTGTCCCTGGGTAAACATATGTTGTTTTTCCAGTTCCTCTTTTTCCATAATATTTTTTCTTATATTGTGAATTCTTATTACACTTGATTCCCCAGAATGGAGTATAGCTACATTCTGCTACTGTAACGGTATCTCCTTTGACTGTAACTTTAAACTTCTTTTGGAAGTCCCATCCTTTTAAATACATTGGTTTTGTTGTGAATTTATAAGTCTTTCCTGATGTTTTTTTGATAATATTACTCCATTTTACCGTAGTATTTCCCGGTCCAGATGCACAATATCCAGCAACATATTCAGTGAAGAATTTTATTCCACTCGATGTCGGATTCCAAGCTTTTATGTTTGAACCCATTCCTATACCATTACTAAAATCCACTACATTACCTCCAATTGGATTTGCACTTGATCTAGTTCCTCTAGATTTATACTTTTTAGCCAATTGATATTTTACTGCTCCATCTAATTGCCCATTATAGGTTTTCGCAAATGTTGATAATTTTACAAATTTATGCTTCTTCAAATCAAGCGTATAAGAGACATATTTATTTCGACAAGCCCCAGCTCCAACTCCGGGTTCAGTATATGTATAAATCGTGAACGTTGCATATCTGTTCTTGTAAATTCCTTTATATGATGTTGAAACAGTATACATACCAGGATATGTTGTCGTATTGCTAATTTGGCACATTTGTTTATGTTGTTTAACAACATTATTTAATGCTTTTGTTGTGTATTTCTTAATCTTTGAATTAATTAAACTGGCATTTTTTTTACTTAGTCCTTTAAACGCCGGAACTTTAAACGAATAACTCACATAGCGATTATCAATCGTACTTCCATAATCTGACCAAGGGTTACAACTTGCAACTTTAACTTTCCCTTTCTTAGTTGTTGTTCCAACGCTGTATTTTGATTTAGCGTTAGCTTGTTGAAAGATTGTAATTCCAGTTGCTTGTTCAACATATGAATCACGATAATAGCCAACAGCAACTTCAACCAAAGCGAGAGAAATAATTAACAATAGAGCTAAGAACATCCCTCCTAATATTTTTGATATTTTAGTTTTCATACCTACCCCTACTTTCTTCTATCTTCTAAAGCGGGATGTTTAAACGGTAATATTTTATTTTAACGCCCCCTCCCACATCTTTTTTTTCTTATCAATTTTGCATTACGTAAGGACATTAATCAGAACATTCTTAAATATTCCTAAATATTATACAACCGAGTTAGGCGAAACTTTATAGTAAATTTATTTTTTATAAACTTCTTTGCGATGCGCTACTTTTAGCGCTAAAACAATAAGTTCTTCATCTTCTATTCGACAGATAATTCGGTAATTACCGACTCTATAACGCCATTGATCCCTTCTCTCGCCAACTAATGCTTTCCCGTGCTGACGAGGATTCTCTGAATTGTGTACATTTTTAAATAACCATTGCTGGATTCTAACTGCAGTCTGTTTGTCAAGTCTTTTAAACTGCTTCAGGCAATGTTTATTAATTTTAACCTTGTAAAGACTCATAAAGCGTCATATTCTTTCATTAGTTCTTCTAAATCAACAGCTTCGCTCGGATCCTTAAGATACTCATCATAGACATCATTTGCTTCTTCATAGTCCTCAATATCCTCGTTAGTCATATCCGATCCATAAGGTGACTTAATTTCATAAGGAAACCCACGATTATTGTTAAAACTTGTGATAAAAATTTTTATTGCGTTCTGCGGAGAAGTCCCAATAGAACGGGTTAATATTTCAAATAACCTCTTTTCTTTAGCATCTACTCTTGTGTTGATAACTTCTGTTGCCATTTAATACCTCCTAGCATCAATTGGTAATATTATAACATTTTAATTGTAGCAGATTTACTCACCGTACTCATTCATATCTTGAAAGCCCCGAAATTTTGGCATCCCAAAAGGCTTTCTCATATATTCTCTAAGCAAAGGAACAGCAAAGTTAACATATCCTCTTTCTGAATCAGTTATTAAACCTGATTCAAGTAAACGTTTTCTATATTGCGAAAGATAAGATTTTGACATTCCAGTTCTAGATGAAACATCTGCTATTTTTGACTTACCATCATCAATACTCATGGCTCTTAAAAAATCTTTATCCTTTTCTGAAAGAGAATTTATTATTGGTTCTAAAACTGATTTTGCCATTCTATTTTCCGCTTTTTCCTTTATAATTTCAATATCTTTACTAGTTAAATCTATTTCATCATTTTCTTTGTGTGTACAAATTTCAAAAGCATAATACCCAATAAGCTGATAGAGATACGGATATCCACTTGTCATTTTTGAAATAATTTTGTAATTATCTTTAGAAAGATTAAACCCATTTTTTGAAAATATCGCATTATACGAATTAAGCACACTCCTATACTCAATACCAGAAAGGAATATCTGATTAGATCTCCGCAAAAATGTTAAAACCGTATCATTAATTACATCGGATATAGCATGAGGCAACCCAGCCATTACCATAGCTATTTTGTACTTATCTTGAAGCAAATTTTGATAATCAATTGCTAAAGTCCTAAGACTATTATCTAATTTTTGAACTTCATCAACACAAATTAAAATACCTTTAATATTTTTTGGACCTTTATCTAAATATTCCATTATTTTTGTCCGCCAACTTGAGATCTCACTATTATTAAAATTAACACCCGCGGAAAACCCAAAAAAACCAACTGACAGACCAGAAATGTCAAAATTACCTTTTTTTGATTCTAAACTCAATATAGCAAGAGATTCGTTTTGTAGATTTCCCCCTGCTGTAATTTTTAATACAATCCAACCTTCTTTTTTGGCTTGTTCAGCAATCTCTCCTAGCAATACTGTTTTCCCAGAACCACGAATACCAGAAAATATCGTTGTCCATTCCGGTGAATTAGATTTACCAGAAAGCGTTCCAATGTAAGAAGACACCAAACCCTCCCTATCAAGTATACTTTCCGGTAATTGTCCAAAATTAGGACTAAAAGGATTTAAAATTTCTTGTTTAGACTTTTTTAGACTTTTTAGACTTTTTAGACTTTTCATATTAATAGTATACACTAAGACAAAAAATTAATTTTACCAAACTAGGCTATACAGACAAAAAACCTCACAAAATTGATCCAAAGAAAGTATCAAAATGCATTATCACCCATGAAATTTAAAGAGATAATGTTAAAGTTAGAAAGGTGATATCAATTATGGTACAGATTTTTGTCTGCATAGTCCACTATTTGAGATACAACCAGCCGATTCTCAATTTTCATATATTTTTGCTGCTATTAGACAGTTTGTGATAGTTTTATTTCGTGTTCAAACGATTGTTTAATAAATTCAGGTAATGAGAGAGCTGACTTTTTAGAAAGATTAAATACGTAATAAATATCTTTGTCATCGAATCCCAAAGGCTTAAGAATCTTATATAAATATCCCAAAGGTGAAATAGTTATTTTTGATTCATCAATTTCTACAGGATTTTTCTCCCACCTTGAAATCATATCATTATAATTTTCACTCATTTTATTTTCCTCCTAAATATCTATCTAAATAGTATTTTTTGCACTCCATTATATGAAAGATTCTATTTGTACCACTAACTTCAATCTGATAGATAACTTCAATAATTTCAAGATTTGTACTAAAGCCGATAATCAAATTCTTCCCGCGGTCTTCTTTAATCATTGGACCTTTAAACATGAAATTATCAAATGCATTAATTGCATCAGCTCTTGTAAAACCATGTTTAAATGCAGATTCATTAAATTCAAACAACTCATGCATAATTATATTATATCCTGTGGTATAAATTAAATTTAATTTATACTGCTCTTTGGGCTTTGATTTGTTTTTCGCGTTCACGAGCTTCGTCATATGGTAAATCATAACGAACTTCATCAAAAGTTAAACCTTTAGCGGCTGTTGGTCCAGTTGCTCCTTCGCGAGTTTTTTCTTTTAATTTTTCTTCAATCCATTGGGCTGGACGTTTTTCAAGACCAACCAATATTGCAGAGCCAACTAAAGAGCGAACCATATTATAGGCAAACGCATCAGCATGCAAAGTTGCCACAATTACACTATTCTCACTGTTTCTTTCAAAATCAAATCTAAACAAATCTCTCACTGCTGTTTGACCTTTTCTTGGTTTTACAAAAGCAGAAAAATCATTTAACCCAACCAAAGGTTTAACGGCTTGATTCATTTTGTCAACATCTAAAACATGTCGAATTAAAGCCACATCATCGCTGTGGATCGGATCATATCGACAAGGGTTGTCACAAATCCGGTATTTATACACTCTTGAAGTTGCCCAGAATCGAGCGGAAAAATCATCAGGAACTTGTTCTATTTCTTTTGCTACTATATCCTCAGGCAAAACACTATTTAATTTATGCAAAAAATTAATATATTCTTGTTGTCGATTTGGTAATAATTTATGATTTTCTTCCGAACGGGAGCTGTGCTCAAGCTCAAGCTCAGGCACAGCCCCTGAGGAAAAAATTCGAAAGGGTGCCAAATCGATACAAGAATCAAAGTGAACAATTTGATTGCGAGCATGCACCCCCGCATCTGTCCTTCCTGCAACAATTGTTGAAATTGGAGTTAAAAATTCTCGCTTAGTTTGATGCGGAACAACTTTTGCTAAAGCTAATTCAAGTTCTTCTTGAACAGTTCTCCTACTAGGCTGTTTCGCCCAGCCAGAAAAACCACCACCATTATAACTCAGAGTTAATTTATACCGCAATTACTTCTTTTCTGCATTATTGTAAAAACGATATAAGAATAATGCCATTTGAGCACGGGAAAGTCGATCCGAAACTCCAAATTCAGTAGAGCTCAAACCCGTTGTAATACCATGATTATACATCATTCCTACTGACCACACTTCTTCACATCCACCTATGTCATTACGACAAGTAACATCTTTGAAGGAAATGCTTTTGTCTTTATTTGGATCGTTCTCGAAATTATTAGTCCTAACTCTATACAAAAACATTGAAGTTTGAATTCTTGTAATAGGGTCAAGAGGGTGAAATAAACCATCTGATTCGCCTGTTGAAATGCCCATATTTTTAACCCAGATTACAGCCTTGTAAAATTCATCGTTTTTCCCAACATCAGAAAAAGGTGAAGTTGAAGGTAAACTTACAGATGGTTGGCCTGCCATTCTATACAAAAATAATGCCATTTGAGCTCTATTTACATCATTTTTTGGAGAATATGTTGTAGGAGTTGTTCCACTTGCAACTCCATATTGATAAGCCCATTTTACTGCATCATAAGATTGATCACCACTTTTTACATCAGTAAAAGGATAAGAACTGGAAACTTTAGACAGACTTTTTGCAATACAAACTCCATTTGATCTCGCAGACAAAGGACATGTAGGAACAAGATTAGTAGTTTCCGATTGACCAAATTGGTATGTTATATCAGAACCTTTATTGTAATCATAATGTCTTAATGAAGCTAAAGTAACCTTATTTGCTCCTTCTGTAATTGTATTCTTACTTTCTAAGCCAGGATTAAGTTGAAAAATTACATTAGAAGAACCTTGATTTGTAAAACTCATAAGCATTTGAGAACCATTATTTAATTGCCCTTCAATTAATAATGTTGAAGATTTTGACAAATCTTGATAATTTATTTTTGAACTATATTTACCTGCAACATTAAATTTTTTTGGAAATTGAGGAAAATATGAACTAAAACTATTAGTTTCCTGAACTGTTGAAGATGCTTTAGCATATTTTGTAAAAACGTCGCAAACGCAACTACTGTAAAATACTAAAATAACAATCATCATTACACTTAATTTACATAATTTATTCTTTTTATTCATAACATTCATAAAAAAATTATATCAAAAAAAAACCTTTTATGTCAAATTCGAATTAAAAATTAGGTCCACATCCTGCACTTGAATGACTAGAACTACCGTTCAAAAAATGAAGAGGGTCAGTAGTTTGACAAGTATTGATCCCAGGATTCCAACCACCAGCAAATCTCCACATTTGAAAATGCAAATGAGGCCCAGTTGAATTACCAGTATTACCTGAATGTCCAATAACTTGACCTTGAGCAACAACTTGTCCTACATGAGAAGAAGCATAATCCTGAAGATGCCAGTAACCAGTCATAAAATGTGCACCAAGGGAGGCAATATATCCGTGATCAACAATAATATACTTTGCACAACCTTCTCTTCCGCAACTACAACCATCTACACTGACCTTGACAATTTTTCCTGCTGCTGCTGCAAAAACATTTGAACCTCGAGGAGCTCCAAAATCAACACCATAATGAGGAATACGAGTTCCGTAATAGTACCCGAAAGGCGCAGTTACAGTCCTATAAGCTGTTGGGTATGCAAAATATCCACTAGTTGGACCTGTATATCCACCACCACCTCCGCTACTGCTAACCAATTTAGCTAAATCACTAGAAATAGCCTCTTGTTGTTTTTTATCTTCCGCAATTTGGGCATCTAGAGCTGATTTTTGTTTTTGAAGTTCAGCTTGTTTTGTTACAAGTTCAGCTTGTTTTGATTTCAACTCTCCAGAATATTTCTCAGCATCATCTTGAGCTGTTGCTGCAGCATCTTTTTGCTGTTGTGCTTGATCGTTCAAGTCAGAAATTTGCTGATTAACAATTTTAATTCTAGCTTCTTTTGAAGTTGCACCGGCTAAATCTTCAGATGATTTAGTCAACAATCTAGATTGGGTCATTTCTGCTTGTTGAGTAGATTGAATTGTCTCAACAAACTGGTTAGAATTTGAGGAGTCAAAAATCATCTCAGCTGTCAACATTGAATCACTTCCTCGCATATCCTCACGAGCAGAAGCAGCCACAGCGATTTTGGTAGCATCATATGTTTTAGAAGCTGTTTTTAAGATTTTTTCAATTTTCTTTTTATCCGCTTTTGCAGCTTTTAACCTTTCTTGAATATCTGCTAATCTTTCCTTCGCTGCTTTTAAATTTGAATTAGCAGTATCTAAAGCCGCTTGAGCAGCAGGAATCTCAACATTAAGAGTATCAACATCAGATTGAACCTGCTGCAAACTGGCTCCAACTCCATCACTAGCAGCCTGAGCAGCAGCTAAATCTTTAGAATTTTGAGCTTGAGCGGCATAAACTTGATTGGGGTCATTTGAATCATAAGCATTCGCTCCAGAAACAAAAATTTGAGAAATTGTCAAGATTAAAATTGACATTATAGATAAGATACCTATAATCTTTACACGAATATCAAGACTTTTTAACATTTCTTCCTTTCTATTTTTACTTCAAATTATATTATAAATGATTAAATCTTAGTATATTTCTTTAAAGTAACTGCTGAGGAAATAACTGAAATTAATATCGCTATAATAATTAGAAGTGGAATAATCGGCCAAATATCACCAAATTTCACAAAATCAATCCATTTTACAGAATCAGATGCCCAATTATTCAAAGCTAGAGAAACAACTCCCGAAAGGAAGCCACTAGCAGCAATCGCACCAACTACAGCCGAGAAAGCGCCTTCTAAAATAAATGGTAATTGAATAAATAGATTTGAAGCTCCAACTAAACGCATAATTTCAGTTTCTTTTCTTCTTGAAGCAGCCGAAAGACGAATTGTTGTCGCAATCAAAAGAACAGCTGAAAGAATCATCAAAACAGCTAGAACCATAGCAACAACAGTCGCAGAATTCAAAGTATTAAATATTGGTTCAAAAAGTTTGCGCTGATCAGAGACAGTTTGAATCCCTTCTCTATTTGAAAGGACTTCAGAAACGACTTTGTAATCTTCCGGATTTTTCAATTTTAAGTGTAAAGTAATTTGCATATCAGCAGCAGTTAAAGTTTGACCTTTAAAAACGCCACCTGGATAACGCTCTTTAAACTTTTCAAAAGCTTGATCTTTAGTTTCAACCGTAACACCTTCAACATCATCTTTTAAATCAGAAGCAATAATTTTCTTAACTTTATCAACATCAGCATCTGTTGCTCCCTCTCCTGTTGGGCAAGTATAGCTGGTTTCGTAGTCTGGACATAGATAAACAGCAACTTCAACTTTATCATACCAATCACCTTTAGATTTTGTGATCTGCATCTGAAAAATTCCAGCTGCTCCCACAAAAACCAAAGAAATAAAAGTAACAAGAATAACCGAAATCGACATAAATACATTTCGACGTAAATTTTGAAATACTTCTGAAAGGATAAACTGACTACGCATTATTCTGCACCTTCCTCTTCATCCCCAGCTTCACCGGTGATCCCTAAATCCTTCTTTGCCATAGCTCCTGTCATGTTCTTATCTCTAAATTTAGTAGCATCAAATGCGCCTGTTTCAAAAAGCGGAGCTGGCTCTTCATTAAAACTTTCATACATATCTTCAGCAGGTGCCCAACTTGGTAATTTTTCAGTCAACAAGAAATCTTGCTCTGTTAAATTTCCAGCTAGATTTTCAATTGACTCATCATTTTGAACTTCATCTTGCGCTACTGCTTCAGGAATTCTATTGTTTAAAATATCATTTTCAGGAATATATGCTGAATTCTGATGCACTGAATTCTGAATTGAGCGTTTAGAAGGATTTGAAATAGGAGCGTTTTGAGTTGCAGAAACTTTACGTCCAGCAGATTTCAAGTTAGACTTGAGAGCAGATCTTTCTAATTCAGGGGCAACTTCTTTATCACTTACCAAATCGTAGCGAGCATGCTCTTCGTCTCTAACTAATTTTCCTTGATCAAGCTCAATCACTCTCTTACGATACTTATTAACGATATCCGCAGAGTGAGTAGACATTACAATTGTTGTTCCAGTTTGAGAAATCATTTCAAAAACATGCATAATTTCTTCAGAAGTTGTTGGATCAAGATTTCCAGTTGGCTCATCAGCCAGAATGATTAACGGACGATTCACAAAGGCTCTTGCAATTGCTACTCTTTGCTGCTCACCACCAGAAAGTTGATGAGGATAGCGATTTTCTTTTCCTTGCAAGCCAACAATTGCGAGCGCTTCTGGAACTAAAGTTTGAATTGTATGTTTAGGCTTGCCAATAACTTGGAGAGCAAAAGCCACGTTTTCAAAAACAGTCTTATTTTCCAATAGACGAAAATTCTGAAAAACAATACCTAATTGCTGGCGATATTGTGGAACTCGCCAATTTGTTAAAGTTCCCAAATTTTTACCAGCAACCTGAATTAAACCTGAGTTTGCCCGCTCAGACCTTAAAACCAAACTCAAAAAGGTTGATTTACCAGAACCAGACGCCCCAACTAAAAAAACAAACTCGCCTCGATCTATATCTACCGAAATATCATCTAAGGCCGGGCGAGAACCTTCCTTATAAATTTTTGTGACATGCTCAAATTTTATCATTCTCGTTTACCTCGTAATTTTATGCTTCTACTCGTTTTCCTCTTCAGTAATATCTTTAACCATATCTTGATTCAAAGAAGCAGCAATAGCCGCCATTCTCTTCTTGTTCTCTTCTTTCTTCTGGTCATCAACTTCTTGGATATCAGCCATCTTAGTTCCATCTTCTAATTCATGGCTAGCACCTAAGAAATGATCATACCCTTGTGGCTCTTCGTGATGAATCATGGCGTTAATATCTTTCACAACAGGTTCAGCGTGAACAATATACCCACGCCCTTGACATTGCTCACAAGTTGTTGAGAAAGCTTCTAGAAGACCCTGCCCAACCCGTTTACGGGTTAACTGAACAAGACCAAGAGAAGTAACTTCTGCAACTTGGTGCTTAGTTCTATCTCTAGCTAAACACTCAATCATTCTCTCTAAAACTCTCTCACGATTTTCTGGTAAAATCATATCGATAAAGTCGATAACGATAATCCCGCCAACATCTCTAAGACGAAGTTGGCGCACGATCTCTTCAGCAGCTTCAAGATTATTTTTAGTAACAGTTTCTTCAAGAGTTGACTCTTTATCATTTCCGATAAATTTACCAGTATTAACATCAATCACTGTCATAGCTTCTGTCTTATCAATAATTAAAGTTCCACCTGAAGGTAGCCAAACTTTATGATCTAAAGCTTTAGCTAATTGTTGATGAACCTTATATTCTTCAAAGATATCCCTTTTACCAGTTGCCCCGCCGGTCCATTCAACAACTCTATCTAACAAATCCGCAGCAGCGTGTTCTAGATAATTATTAACTGTTGCCAGAGCATCATCTCCAGAAACAATCAATTCCGAAAAACTCTCATTAAAAGCATCACGCACAACTCTAGTTGTTAAATCTGACTCGGAAAGCAATAAACTTGGAGCTTTTGCTTTCTTTGCTTTTGCTTCTAGCTTTTCCCATTTCTTCTTTAGTCGTTCAATATCTGCAACTAAATCAGCTTCTTCAATTCCTTGAGCAGCTGTCCGGACAATAATTGAAAAATCTTCATTTGAAAATTGATGTAAAATATCTTTTAAACGTCTACGCTCACGCTCTGGCAATTTGCGAGAAATCCCATTAATTCCTTTTGAAGGAACAAGAACTAAATATCGTCCAGCTAAAGTAATTTGTGAAGTTAGACGAGCTCCTTTTAAATTAATTGGATCTTTAGTTACCTGAACCAAAACAGAATCACCTTTGGCTAGGACTTGTTCAATTCTTCTTGGCTCAGAATCGTCTAATTGAGTTGCATCCCAATTAACCTCTCCAGCGTAAAGAACAGCATTACGTCCTTCTCCAATATCGACAAAAGCTGCTTCCATCCCTGGCAAAACATTTTGAACTTTTCCTAAATAAACATTACCAACAACAGAAGTTTCCGACTGTTCAGAAACATAGTGCTCAACTAAAACTCCATCTTCAAGAACAGCAATCTGCTCAGAATCCCCAACTTGTTTGATAATCATTTTACGGTCAACGTTTTCACGCTTCGCCAAGAAATCTGCTTCTTGAATTAGTTGATGGCGATGATGCAGGTCACGAGTGTCTTTTCTTCTCTGCTTTTTTGCATCCATTCTGTTTGGTTTATTATTAACTTTATTACTAGACTTGTTTTCTGTTTTACTATTTTCCGAGCTATTTTTATCAGATTTATTAGTTTTATCAGATCTAGAATGATTACGTGTTCGCTTACGAGAGCGCTTTGGATATTGAGTCTCTTCTTCAAATTTATCTATTTTTTCATTATCGTTAGAATTTGAATTAGCTTTCGCATTCTTTACCTTTGCATTTTCTTCAGAATTGGAAGAATTTTCTAAATCTTTTTTTGATTCTTTATCTGAACTACTTTTAGCTGCCCCAGCTTTTGTTACTCCAGATTTTGTTACTTTACGTTTACGAACGCGTTTAACTGGTTTCTCAATATCATCATTCCCCAAATCATCGCTAGTTGTTTTTATTGGCGCAGACTTAAATAAAGGTGCATCTATTGCCTCATTTTCAGCAATTTCTTTTTTTGCCATATTTACTTTTCTCCTTAGATTATAAACTTACACGAACATTACAAATATATGCAATTCGTTATATACATTATACCCGTTTAGATTTTAGTCTAGACAGATTGAATATTAAAAATTTCTCAAATCCGACGGACATCAACAATATTGGTTGGTTCTAAATCTTCGCCAAATTCGACTTTAACTACTTCGCCATAATTGCCATTTTCAAGTTTTACAGATTTAAATTTTTTAAGTTTATATTTAGCTTTTTCTAACTCATTACTGGCCTTTTCTCCCTTTAAAGCTAGCAAATGTCCACCGTGTCTCAAAAAAGGCATTGTCCAGGCAGCCAATTTTTCTAAAGCTGCCACTGCTCTAGCGGTCACAATGTCTGCAGGTGGAATTAAACCTAGATTTTGTGCATCTTCTGAACGTTCATTAATTATAAATACATTATTCAATTCAAGCTTAGATTTAACATACTCTAGCCATTCACAGCGTTTATGCATTGATTCAACCAAATAAATATTTGTGCCTGGCATTAAAATTGCTAAAACAATTCCAGGAAATCCGGCTCCAGAGCCGATATCTACTAAAGTAGAGATAGGTTTTTTGATTTTATTTTGAAGAACGATGAAAGGTGCAGCCGAATTTAGCAAATGCCTCTCCCACAAACGAGGAAGTTCTTTAGGTCCAATTAATCCTCTAATTTCACCTTCTTGCTCAAGCAAACTTGCAAATTGATTAATTTTTTCATTATCAAATTTACTGAACGCGTCTTTTTTAAACCAATCTTTAGCTTTTTCCTCAGACATCAGCCCTCAACAATCCTTCTTGAATATATGTAGCAACTAGTTTTCCTTCTTGATTAAAAATCGCAGAAGAACCAAGACCTCGTCCGTGACCAGATTGAGGTGAAATACCTGTAAATAAGTGCCATTTTGCCAAATCTATATTATCATCATAAAACCACATCGCATGGTCAAGACTAGCGTATTGAGAATTAGGAACCAACCAACTTAATCCACCTTGACGCATTGCTGGTGCAAAGCCAAACTGGTCAGAAGCAAAAGCTAACAATGCACGATTCAAAAGCTGAATCTTAACCGCACCTTTTTTATCTTTTTCCTTGTCAAACAATTTAGTATATTCAGAATAAAAACTAACATCTTCTGGTTTAATTCTAACCCAACAAGAATCAAAGAGTTTATTTTTCCCCGAAAGATCAGCTTCAGGGTCAGCTCCGAAAAATAAAGATTTTGAAAAAGGCTTTTGTTCAAATGGTAGATTTTCGGAATAATAATTAGCCCAAGGATTTTTTTCTTTTGCTTTTTCAGCAATAGGAGTCCAAATTTCTTCCATAGATTTTAATTTTTCTGGATCTCCTGCTTCAGGCATTTTTAGAGTCTGAAATTCAACACCAGTATCTTCACCTTCATGAAAAGAAATCAGATTTTTAAATATAGGTTTAGAACTATCAGTTTGGAAGGCAGTCACTTCCCTGTGCGAATAGGCAGCTCCATCTCTAAGTCTTTGCACTTCATAAAAGGTTGAACGAGAGAGATCGCCAGGCAGAATATAATAGGCATGCATAGAATTTGGAAGACGATATTCTGAAGTTGTTAAACCTGCTGCCATAATTGACTGAGCTAGCATTAATCCGCCATAAGTTGCACCAGTCGGGATAAATAAATTACCTCCCTCAAAAATCTCTGATTCTTTTGAATCAAACCTTTTTAGAGAGAGGCTATTTAATAATTTTTTAAACACTAAAATTTATTCTAAAACTAAGCAAGTTTTGCAACAGCACTAGCTAAAGCACTCTTGCGATTAGCAGCTTGGTTTTTGTGAAGAACACCACTTGAAACTGCTTTGTCAAATTTACGAGTTGTAACTTTAAGATTATCATTAGCAACTGCTTTATCTCCTTTTGCAATTGCTTCACGAGTTTTACGAACCAAAGTCTTTAATTCAGACTTTACAGCTACATTACGAACATGTGCTTTCTCGTTTGTAATAACTCTTTTTTTCTGCGATTTAATATTAGCCATATTTATATTATACTTGTTTTAACTACCTCAAGTCAAAAATTAATCTATATTTTCAATCTTATCACCTTAATCACCCCGCCCCGAACAAGTTCGGCGCACCCCTCCACAGGAGGGGAACCTTAAGATTTAAAGTTCCCTTCATATAATGGAATCCCAAATTAACATTATAAGTGCAACGCCTTTATCTAGTATAATTTAATGCCTAGACAGCATCCAATCGACAACATTAAGTTTACGAATTCCATCATAAACTGGATTATTATCCCTATCTAATGTAAGCAAATATTTTAAATTGTTATCTCGAATATTCTTCAACGGTTTTAGCTCACGCAAAAGTGTTTCTTTATTTTCTGTTGTCAGAGCAACTTGAAAATATTCGATATAGTCCTCATTTGTTCTCGCAACAAAATCAACTTCATTATCTCCAACTTTGCCGATTTTTACATCCTTATAATGTCGTTTTAAATGCTGATATACAGCATTCTCCAATAAATGTCCAGAATCGTCTAGCGGAGTTTTTCCTAGTCGAACCTGCCTAAATATGGGATCGTTTACATAATACTTTCCAAACGTCTTTAAAATTTCTTTGCCTTTCACATCAAAGCGATTAACTTTTTTTATCAGAAAAGCCGATTCTAGAATATCCAAATATCTCGTTACTGTTTTAGGGTCAATATTTATTTTATTTGTCGCTAATGCTCCCGATATATTTCTTGAAGATAGCGGACTACCAATATTGTCAAGAACAAAATCAAATATTTTATAAAAATCAGCTTTGGTATAAACTTCATATCTTTCAAAAATATCCTTTTCAATAATAGTTTCTAAAATATTAGAAGCCATCTTGAGGGCAGCAATATCCGAACTACTGTTTTTTATATCAAGATAAGCTGGAATTGATCCAAAATACATGAAATTCCTAAAACTTTCATATTTATCAATATTTGAGGAATTTTGTGTTTGTAAGTATTCAGAAAAATCAAATGGTTGAACTTCAAGCGAAACTTGGCGCCCGGTTAAAAGAGTTGCCAATTCACTTGAAAGCAATTTTGAATTAGATCCCGTAACATATATATTTATACCATCTTGAACCCGCAATCCATTAATTAAACGTTCAAATTCAGGTAAAATCTGGACTTCATCAAGAAAGACATAATTATCAGAATTACTAGTAGTTTTTTCCATTATCTTGTCAAATATTTCTTGCCAACTTTCCCCTCTAAAATCATAGGGATTCTCAAAATTGAGCTCAACAACAGAAGCGTTAGGATTCTTTTCAGTTATTTTTTTGGCATACATATTCAAAAGCGTCGATTTTCCAATCCTACGCTGTCCAACTAATACTTTGATCAAATCAGGCTGAGGGTAAGAATCTAACCAATCCATATAATCCACTCTCGGAATAAGTTTCATAAATACATTATACTCAATTTCCCCAAACTTCTATAAAATTACACCTTTTAGGAAATTAAGTTAATAACTGGTCCAGCCAGCGTCGGCGGTTAAGATCTGACCGTTAACAAAACTGGAATCGTCGGAAGCAAGGAAAAGTGCAACCTTAGCAACCTCTTCTGGTTTTCCTAATCTTGGATCAAGTTTCATCCCTTTTTGCATCGCCATCATCCCGCGCGCATCAATTCCCGCGCTGAACATCGATTTTTGAACATTAGTCATTACCCCACCTGGAGCAATCGCATTACAACGGATATGACGCTTTTCGTATTCAAACGCTGTGTTCTTTGTCAGACCAACAACACCATGTTTAGAAGCAGTATATGCCGCTCCTGCACGCCCACCAAAGAGCCCTCCGATTGACGCGATATTAACGATCACACCTTTAATACCATCATCGTCTTTCTTCTGTTTTAAGAAAATCTGCACCGCCTCGCGCATTGAATAGAACACTGAATTAAGGTTCACTGCGATAACTTTATCCCAGAGTTCATCTGTCAACTTCCCAACCGGCTGCATTCCATCCATAATTCCTGCGTTATTGACCGTAATATCGATCCGCCCAAATTTTTCTAATGCTGTCTGATAAAGTGTTTTGATATCGTCAAGTTTAGCAACATTAGTCTGAGTCGCAATTGCAACCGCATTCTTGTCAACACTACCTTCAACATTCTTAGCATAAGCAAAAGCATTTATTTCTTCAACAACCTTTTCGGCACCTTCCAAGTTCATATCTGAAACAACAACTTTTGCCCCCTCGCTCGCAAATAACTTCGCTGTCGCTCTCCCAATTCCGCTCGCCGCTCCCGTTACAATCGCAACCTTACCTATCAATTTACCAACTAATTTTCCAGAAATTTTTTCTTCTACTTTGCCCATATTTTCTCCCTTTCTAATATTTATTTCTAATATTATAGAACCACATCAGCTTAAATTTGCTAATTTTCTATTTTATGCATAAGTATTTGTGTTATACAATACTTCTAAAGTTTCTAAAGCTAATATTAAAAACTTAAATTATTTAAAAGTTTGTAAAGTAATTTCTATCTATTAATGACAACCTCATTATCTCTATCAATATTGCTATGTTAAATGAATATCTCAAAACTAAGCATAAATGTTTGAGAATGTTTTTCTGACCTGTCGTTTTTCAGCAACAATTCTATCTAATTCGGAAATTATTTGTTCTTTTTCGGCATGCCCAATTACTAAATAATTATCTACAATATAATCAATAACTCCTAGTTCTCTTAAAATTATTAATGAATCAGAATAAGATAAATTGTGTGCTTCAGAATAAAATCTAATACATATCTCAATAAAACGATTAATATACCTCTTGTTAGCCTCGCTCATTATTATTCCCTTTCAACTTGACATGTTCAGCAGATAGTAACGTTAACGCGGCTTTAGATACTTCAGTACAAAAAACTACCTGAGTAAACCGATCAGGTGATAATTTCAATTCTTGTTCAACATCTTTTTTATCAATGTCACCACTATCATACTGCTGCATCAACTCATAATCTGGGTAGGCGGCAACTGGACCTATTATCAAATCATACTCTTTAGGTCTTAAATTATTTTTACGACACTTTAAAACAAAATTAAACCACTCAAAATCTGTTGTTTTAAACACTTTAACTGACAACTTTTTTATAGCATCAATATCTAAGTCATACTCGTTAAGAACTATCTCATAAGGATTTTTTCTGCGTCCCCAAGCTAACGCTTCCTCAAGTTTTGGAGTCGTATAAAACCCATTACCAAAATCAACTGGTAAATCATTCAAAAACAAACTTATATCATAAACATCTATCCGGACAACCGATCCATGAAATAACTGCTTAATATATCCAAAGTCATCTTGAGAACACATAACCTCTATATTATAACAAGTCGCTCAAAGTAAACCAAACTGTTTAAGAATTTTTCTGTTTTAGTTGTTATATAGTTTAATCTTAATTAATTATGGTTGATAATACAGAACCACTTTTTTATCTTGGCTAACTGTAAAATTAGAAACTGGATTTGTCTTATTATTACAATCAGAATCTACAGTTTTCCCGTCAACCTCTCCTCCAGTTACTAAAGAAACCATTCCTCCAATCTTTTTTATTTCAGAACAAGCTTCATTTATCATCTTTCCTCTAATCTTTTTATCTTCTAAGCTAATTCTTAAAGTTTCAGCATCTCCTGATAAATCTGATTGAGAATACACCTGTGAAGAACTTGTTACAATTTGTTTTGAAGGCTGAACCATTTTTGTCAAAAAATAAAAACCCAATATTAGAAGAATAATAACACTTAAAATTATTATAATACCACTTATTACCTGTTTCTTTTTCATAATTTTAGTCCTGATACCATCTCTCTGAAATTCTACCATTAGTCCCTCTATCATCTTCATGAACAATATTCCATTGACTAACTGTAATATCAATACCCACCCACTGCAAAAGCGGTAGATCTGAATATCCTCTAAATCTTGCTCTAACATTTTTTTGAGCTGCAGAAGGAATATCAACTGCACAATGAGTATCAGAATCATGCATATTCCCATTGTATAAAATTGTTTTTGCGCTATTTGCAGTAATCTCAGTTACACCAGACTGTGGGTGGCAATATGTATAATTATGATTAAATTCAACCAACTTTTGACCAAAAACATTTTGCATATAGTTTCTTTCTTGACTTGAACCACAAGATAATAATCTAATTGAAGGTATTCCATTATCGTCAATTTTAACTTCTTTTAATTTTTCAAAACTTTTATCAGAAGTTTCAACAATTGTCAAATCTTCTGCGGCTTTAATCTTTACAGGACTTCCAGGTTTTGCAATTTTTGTATTTGAATTGATGGCTGTTTTAACAATTTTAGTTAAATTATTTTTGGTTTCAATAGATAAACCACTACTATCATTGCTCTGATTCAACTCTTCTGCTGTTGAAACACACGAACTCTCAAACACCATAATTATAAACATGAATAAGCTAGCTGCCATTACATAAACAAATTTCATATTAAACCTTGTTCTCATTTTTACTTTCCTAAGTCTCGAGGTTTACGTAAGATTCTAATTAATCCCCCCCCCTTAACTCATTAGTAATTTACAGAGAGATTTATATAATTATCTACATTATACAATATGTTTTAATTTTGACCCCAAACCCAAATTAACATTAGAAGTGCAACGCCTTTATCTAGTATAATTTAATTTAGAAAAAACAAAAAATTTACTAAAAGAAAGGCGTTGCTTATGAGTACTACATACTCACATTTAATTATA
>JAISHP010000033.1 GCA_031262545.1 Candidatus Ancillula hodotermitis
CTATATCGAACATAAAATTCCCGCCTGCTTTGCAGAAGGGATTAAAATTTTATGTGAGAGTAATAAGCACAGCCCTCTTTTCTTCAAAGCTAGTAACTAACTTCCAAATAATTCTCAAACTGTCTGAGTTTATTTGAGCAATTTGTTAGTTTTTGAAAAGTGCAGTGCCTTATAACCACCCCGCCCTACGGGCACCCCTCCAAAAAGGGGAACTAAGTAAATCTAAGGATATCCTTCTACAAGAGGGGAACTAAAACTAATGAAATTTCAAACGAGAGTAATATGTATAATATATCTATGAAAAGGTTGGCTATGGCGCAAAGAATTAAATTCAGCTTAGTTGTGTTAACTTTGTTTTTTGTGGTATTTTTTTCTTCTTTTTGTAATATTCAATTTGCTCAAGCAAAATCATCATCAAGTAGTGTTTCTTCTTTTTCTTTTAAGAGCTTGACGGCTGATTATTATTTATCAACAGATAATGGTAAAGTTGGAGGAAAGGCTCAAGTTAAGGCTACAGAGCAAACAATAGCTGAATTTAAAGATTCAGGGAATACGAATCATGGAATAACAAGAGTTTACGCAACAGAGCGAAAGTTTAATGATAAAAACGGTAAAAATATCGGTGAAGTTAAATATAATCTTGATATTACTTCTATGAATGGTGGGTCAACAACAAAAGTTTCCAACGAAGAAACTAATGATATTTCGACAAAAGTTGTGCAAATAGGAGAAAAGAATAATAATGTTCATGGTGAAAAAACTTACCAAATCGATTGGTCTGCTAATAATGTAGTTTTGACAAAAAACGTTAAAACTTCAGGTGCGGATAGTGATGAATTCTTTTGGCAAGTTAATGGAGATGGGGCAGACCAGGAATTTGATTCAGTTGTTGCCAAAGTTCATGTTCCAAGTTATTTGGCAAGTAAAGTAATTTTAGATCAAAAATGTTTACAAGGCGTAACTAGCTCAACGGATAAAAATTGTGCTATTTCTAAATCAGAACCGGATAAAAATGGTGACATTGTTTATATTTTTACGAGTGACGGCACAGTAGCTAAGCATAGAACAATGTCAATTGGTATTGATTTTACACCTCAAACATTTGAAAAGACAGTAATTACTTATAATTTGAATCACTTTTCTTGGGTGTATTTATTAGCATTGATAATTTTAGTTTTTGCTTTGCTTTGTAATCCTGTGATATTTCCTATGATTGCTTTTGCAATTAATAAGGCAAGAATGGTCGGACAGACAATTGAGCCATTCTGGAAAATTGATGATCTAGCTAAGGATGGTGTTGATTTAGAAAAAGCTTTAACTTTCTTGAGGGTTAAAGATAAAATTACTCCTATACTATTAAAACTAGCAGTTGATAAAAAAATAGAATTTATTGCTGATATGTCAAAAGATGGTGCTTTTTCAGGAAAGCAAACTGCTAATCAAATTAAGATTATTGATGATCAAAATGTTACTTCAGTTGAAAGTAGCGTAATAGCAGCACTAAGAGAGGCAGAACTTAATGGTGTAATTAATATCAAAGATTTAAGGCGAGGGAATTTAGCAAAGAATGTTGGTAAAAAACTTAAAGAAGTGAAATCTGATTTAGATAATGAAACTGAAAATTCAGTATCTATTACAGGAAAATTGCAAATCGCTTCTTCAATATTAATTGCCTTGGTTTCTCTAGTCTGCGGATTTTTGACAAATTTAGCAACCCGCGGTAATGATAATTCTTATATATTCTTTATTTTGGTAGGATTTATCGCAATATTAATATTGACAATTGGTTTGCAAATTTTAGGTGCAATTTCAGCTTATATAATTTATGTAGGAATTTTTGTCCTTGTTGCTGGAGGTTTACTTCTGTTGACTGCTATTTTTGGTAATGTTGGTATAATGGATTTTTCAAGAGGTGCTACTATTGGTTTCGCACTGCTCATGATTATTATTGCTCTGCTGATAATATTTTTGAGCAATATAATAATGAATAAAGCAGCAAGAGGTGTAGATAAAGAATATATTTATGATAGCAAAGGAATCGATGTATGGTTCAAATTGCAAGGTTTAAAAGAATTTTTACGGGTAACTGAGGAGGATAGATTGCGAGTCTTGCAAGGTCCAGACACCGCGAAAGTTTTCTTATTAAAAGAGGGGTCACTCGACCAAAAGGCAGTAATTCAGCTTTATGAGAAATTTTTACCTTGGGCAAATCTTTTTGGTTATTCGAATAAATGGAATAAAGTATTAAAGATTAAATATTTAGATGCTCAAAATTCAGGATTATTTGAAAAAGATGCACTTCTTTATTCAAGCGCTTATATTTACTCTTCAAATAGAATCTATCAGACTGCACTTTGGAGATCAGGGACCAATTTATCAAATTCAGCCTTTTCATCAGCTAGAGCTTCAAGATCAGGACTTTCCGGGTTTACTTTTTCTGGACATTCTTCTGGTGGTGGGTTTAGCGGAGGTTCTTCAGGTGGCGGTGGATCATCTTCAGGCGGTGGCGGTGGCGGCTACGGCGGGTGGTAAAATTTGCGTAATTTTTTAACAATTTGTCTTGGTAAGTTTGTCCGTTGGGGATTAAGGGCTTTTACTAAATCGAGCGGTTCGGCTTTACCAGGACGGATAGTTGAAAAAATTGATCCATATTTTTTGCGCAGAATGTGTGATAAATTACCTTTTGGTGTAGTTTTAGTTTCTGGAACGAATGGGAAAACAACTACTACTCATATAATTACAGAGCTTTTAGAGGGCCAAGGTTTAAAAGTTTTTACAAATAAAACTGGGTCAAATTTTGCTCGCGGTGTAATTTCCGAATTGTTAGAGCAAGTAAGTCTATCCGGAAATATTGCAGCTGATATTGCAGTTTTAGAATTAGACGAGGCTTATGGTGTTCAGTTTGCCGATATTGTTCAACCAGATTACTCTTTGTTTTTAAATGTAATGCGTGACCAATTAGATCGTTTTGGAGAATTAGATTATACCGCTTCTTTGTTAGCTGAAATTACGGCTAAAACAAAAAAATGTGTAATTTTGAATAGTGCAGATCCGCATATATATTCACTTAAAGATAGCGTTCAAGAAGGAGTAAAAGTAAAATTTTTTGGGCTTCATAAAAAAATGCGTCCGTTCTTTTTGAATGATGAGGAATTGTATTCAAAAACAATCTTTAATATAAATCAGAATGTAAAATGTGAAGATTCTTTAATTGAATTCAATTCAAAAAGTAATGTTGCAAAATATAAAATTGGAGAAGCGGAATTTCAAGTAAAAATGAAACTGCGGGGCTTACACAATATTTATAATACTGTTGCAGCAATAACAACTGTTAAAAGTATTTTGGAAAATAAGATTGATATGGATAAACTTTTAGTGAGTTTAGAGAGTGTGGGTGGAGCTTTTGGTAGAGGTGAATTAATAACTGTTGATAATGAAGAATATGAATTAGTTTTAGTAAAAAACCCTGCCGGTTTTAGAATGGGGTTGCTTTCTTTTGAACCAGACAACGCACCAGTTATGATTGTGATAAATGATGAATATGCAGACGGAAAAGATGTTAGCTGGCTTTGGGATGTAGATTTTTCTAAATTAAAAGGTAAAGGCGTTGCTGTTATTTCCGGACATAGAGCGTATGATATGGCACTACGACTGGTGTATTCTGATATTATTCAAGAATCAGAAACTTATATTGATTTGGATATTAAAAAATCTCTTGATAAATTTAAACAAATATCAAGTCAAGGAAGAAAGCGAATTTACGGGACTTATACAGCCATGTTAGAAATTCGTAAAATATTAACTGGCAAGAGCATAGATTAAATTTTTGTCATCGTAACAGTTTTGTAATGATTTACGGCGCAAAATGTAACCAAATTGCAAAACGAATTTTATATACTATTAAAGTATGAATCTAAAAGTAATTAATAGTAGTATAAAAAAGGTAATTGTTAGTTTAGCTATAGTTGCTATGTCGCTTACATTAGTGATATATTCTAATGGAGATTTTCTCTCAAATGGATTTACTAAAGCTAATGCAGAAGATAAGTCTGAATTAATTAATAAACTTCTTAATGAATACAAAGAAAAGGTTCAAAATGGGGAAGCGGATAATCAAGCAGAAGCAAAGGATACTAAACCGGAAAAGATTCAAAAGTTGGCAAGTAAGCCTAAAGTTCAAAAGTCAATTGTTAAACTGGTTGGAGAAAATGATGATACACTTAAAAGCGGTGTACCAGATGGAAATTATACAATAAAAAACGGAATTTTTAATGATTATTCAGTTGCGTATTTAGGTGATGCTCCTGATGGTTCATATAATTATAACGGTTCTCAGCATGTTGGGGATGAAATTAATATTTATGCTTATTATGAAGGTGAATTGAATGGACAAGATTATAAAGGTTTAGTTTATGTTGGAAGAACTCCAATTAGGGTTAAAGAAATGTTTAATGGTAGAGATGCAATTGTTACAGATCTTATGGTAGGCTGGACAAGTCATTTAACAACAGGTTTAAGCGAAAGCGGAAATCCACTATCTATTACAATTGGTAACATTATTCAAAGAAAAGGAGAAGATAAGTTAATTCCAGGGACAGAGTGGTGGAATGCGTCTACTGGTTATGATAAAACTTATGATGTTGTTCAAGATGATAAAACTAGCAATATGGTTTGGAAATATGACGGTATAGGGCACAAGGCGGGAGATCCCGTCCAAGAAGGTGATATTATAAATGTGTACTCTCGGGATAGTGCAATTCGAGATTTACCATCAGTTGGTAGATCGTCAATGTATATGGGGAGGCAAAGAGCATATGCTATAAATAGTGGTGAAGCTTTTAATGAATTAAGGATTTTGCCTAATGGTGATATGCGTTGTGGGTGGCTCCAGCAAGAAAAAGATGGTTTGAATAATGGAGGAATTTCTACAAATAGCAACCGACAAACTTTATTTTCTGAAACAGATATACCTCTTCACTTCATGCCACTAGCAATGGGAAATATTATCAAATCTACCGATGGAAGTGGGGCAAAAGATCTTGAGGATGCAAGAAAAGTAATGTCGATGTCTTATAAAGCTGAATTGGTTTTAGCTGATTATTATAAAACAGTAGATTCAAAAGATATAAGAATTATTTCTCAGCAAACTCAAAGATTAATTGATTCAATAAAGCCACTGGCCGATTTCTTTTTTGATCTGAATACAAAAATTATTAATAGTGGTTTGAGTATGCATTTTATGTCTAATCCGCAAGTAGGAAAAGATGTAGTAACTTTTTTTGGAGCCCTTTACCCTATGGCTCATATTGCGGCCTCAAGGGAAGTTGACTGCGATATCGTAACAGCATATAAAAGAGCTTTGGATAAAATTTCTTTAATGTTTGATTTGGGAAAATCGAGTAGTAGTTACGTTGATAAACTAAGGTATGCAATATTAAATTCTTATGCAAATTTTTCTCAAGCAGATAGTCCAACAGCGAATTTTTATGGGCACTTTGATGCCATAGGCATTGGATTAAGTTATCGTAATAGTGCAGATGGAGACATAGAAAAAGATGGAGGAAAAATAGTTTACGGAAACAATATTAAATATTTTATTGACCAAGTGTCTGGTTATATTAAGAATCATAGTAAATTAAGTGATCAAGATATGAATGATCTTAT
>JAISHP010000096.1 GCA_031262545.1 Candidatus Ancillula hodotermitis
AACCACCCCGCCCTGCGGGCACCCCTCCGAGGAGGGGAACGCTATCTTGCTATAGATAAAAATGTTCCCCTCCCATGGAGGGGTGGCAGCGAAGCTGACGGGGTGGTTATAGTCACTAACCTCCAAAAAACATTTTGAGTTTATTTGAGTGAACTTCTTCGTTTTCAAAAAGTGCAGTGCTTAAGTGTATATTTGAGCATATAATATATAATATGTTGAGTGAAACTGAATTATTATTGCTAAATTGTTTGATATATCTTGTGGATGGAGAAATTCCAGATGGGGTCAAAGTTAAGAATGTTGTTGATCTGCAAGTCAAGCGTTTTTTGGGAGAAAGTTTAACAAACAAATCGCAAAATGATTTGAATCTTGGTGATACTCCTATCTTGGACAATGAAATAATTATGACTTCGCGATCAGAATGGACGACGGTCTTATTAAGTTTTTATCTTCACCCAAAATTGATGAATTATAGAATTTACTCATCAGTTGATTCGACAAAGAAAAATCCAAAGAATATAAATCAGCAAAGCCAAGAGCGTGATTTGTGTGCATTTGCTGTTGTCGAAAGAAAGTTTATGCCTCTTGATATAAATTACATTTTTCAAGGGACTATGACAGTAGCAGGATGGGATGATAATGAACAGAGTTTTTATACTGCTGATACACCTGAAAACAAATTGACACAAGAATATTTTAAAAAAAGTAAGTTTTATAAATATGTAAATTTGCAAGGTTTTTTGAAAGGTTTGCCTAGTCCGAAAATTACTTTTTCAGGACATTCAAAAGGTGGAGCACGTGCATTATACTTAACTGTTTGTAATGCAAATAATAAACATCTCGCTAAAAAAATTAATCGCTGTGTGATGTTTGATTCAGGAATTGCTTCTCAGATTGTCAGTACCTATTCTAATGAGTTATCGGAAATGTCATCAAGAATTTTCTCTATTGCAGCTTCAAAAGATCCAGTTCACGGTATGAATGAAATTGTTGAGAAAGTAAAATATAGTTATCTAGCTACAGGACAACAGCCGAACATAGCATATTACCATAAGCCATCAATTCTTTTGAACCCTAAGACAGGATTGCTTTACCCGGAGACTGAAGATTCTGATATGGCTAAATTTCTATATTTATTTTGTCACAAGATGGATAATACTTGGAGTGAAGAAAAGAAAAAACGATTTTTAAAAGGTATGATGGTTATCTTAAAATATCTTACAAGTATAACTGATGGAACTGAGAATATCATTGATGTTCTTAAAGCTATGCCAGAACTTGCTGAGTTGATTCCTTGGCTGACTTACAAGTAGCTCTGGGTATAATATTAACATGACTGTAAGGATTGACGGCGTTGATTACGCATTTGATGGAGAAAAAGATTCAGATAAAACTTTAGTTGAATATGCACATAATAATGGTATAGAAATTCCTACTTTGTGTTTTTTGAAAGATTGTATGAATGTTGGGAAATGCGGTCTTTGTTCTGTAATGAATGTTGTTGATGGTGAATCTAAAAAAGGTCTTGCTTGTCGACTGACTGTTGAAGATGGGGTGGAATTTATTACAGTAAACGGTGAGAGTGAAGAAAGTGTTACTTTAAAAGAGGGAATGAAAGACAGAGTTGCCAAGCTTTTAGATAAACACTATTTTATGTGTGGGAAATGCCCGAGAAAAGGCAGTTGTGAATTCTTAAAATTAGTTATGTTTACAAAAGCCAAGGCGAATGAGAGATATAATCCTGAACCAGAAATTATGGATTCTAGGATTGATTCAAGATCAAAATCTTTGGTAATTGATCGTAATCGTTGTGTAAGTTGCGGACGCTGCGTAGCTACATGCGTTTTGAGGACAGGGACTGAATCTATTACTTTAGGTAAACTTCCGGAAGAGATAGCAGATTCTTCAGGCTTGAGTAGAGCTATTTGTCCAGCCTTGAAAGAAGTTGTGACTATAAAAAACGAAGGACTTCCAGATACTACAGCACCAAATGTTGAGTTGAATGAAAAAGGTAAACCTGCTGTTAAGACAGTTGCACAAACAATTCCTTTTGATGAAACCAATTGTATCCTTTGTGGGCAATGCACTTTAGCTTGTCCGACAGCTGCCCTCAAAGAACAAGATCACATTGAAAGAGTTGAAGATGCTTTAGCAGATGAAAATAAACATGTTGTTTTTGCGATTGCTCCTTCAATCAGAGCAAGTTTAGGGGAATCTTTTGGATTAGGTTATGGTGTTGATGTGACAGGCAAAATTTATACTGGTTTGAGAGAATTAGGGGCAGATAAAGTTTTTGATATTAATTTTGCAGCTGATATGACAATTATGGAAGAAGGAACTGAGTTACTTCAAAGATTGGGGATTGTTCCAGGTCTAGAGGGTGAGGCAAAATTTCCTATGTTTACAAGCTGTTGTCCAGGCTGGGTTCGGTTGGTTGATAATTTCGCTCCAGAGCTAAAACCTTATCTTTCAAGTGCAAAATCACCACAACAAATGTTTGGTGCAGCGGCAAAATATTACTATCCAAAAATAGAAGGTTTAAATCCAGAAGATGTTTATGTTGTTTCTGTTATGCCTTGCATAGCTAAAAAATATGAGGCACAAAGAGATGGGATGTTTGGAGCCGATGGGAATGAGAATGATCCAGATATTGATGCTGTTTTAACATCAAGAGAATTGGCGCAAATGTTCAAAAAGCATAAAATCAAATTAGAAGAATTAGAAGATTCTGAAGTTGATCCAGCTATGGGTGAATATACTGGAGCTGGCACAATCTTTGGCGTAACTGGTGGAGTTATGGAGGCTGCAATCAGAACAGCGGCTGATTTGGCTTCTGGACAAGATATTCAGAATGTGGACTATTGCCAAGTTGAAGGTTTTGAAGGTGTTAGAGAAGCCGAAATTGAATTACAACTTAAAGATAAAACAGTAAAAACTCTAAAAGTTGCAGTCGTAAATGGAGCTGCAAACTTTTTTGAATTGCAAAAATCAGGTAAACTTTCTGGTTATCATTTTATTGAAGTTATGGCTTGCCCTGGTGGATGTATTAATGGTGGGGGGCAACCTCATGTTAATTCTCATGAAAAGATGAATTATGCTAAAGATAAAGACGGTAATTTTGTTTCTGGGCATTTTGCTGGAACAGGTGATTATCTTCCTGAATATGTTCAAAAAAGAGCTTCTGTTTTGCGTAATCAAGATCGTAAAGGAAATTGGACAAATAAAAAACGTAAATCTCATGAGAATCAGGCTGTTTTAAAGATGTATCAGTATCTTGAAACGGAGCCGGGAGTGGGTCTTGCTCACCACCTCTTCCACCTTTCTTAAGTTTATTTGTCGTTATTTACTGCTTTTCGAAAAGTGCAGTGCCTTAAGCACAGCCCTCTTTTCTTCAAAACTAGTAACTAACTTCCAAATAACTCTTAAGAAATCGTAAGTTTATTTGAGCGAAATACTTTCTTTTCGAA
>JAISHP010000116.1 GCA_031262545.1 Candidatus Ancillula hodotermitis
AGACATTTGCAGAATGCTGGTTTGCAACCAATTTGTGTTGTAGGCGGAGCGACTGGTTTAATTGGTGATCCTCGTAAATCGGGTGAGAGAGTTTTGAATGATAAAGAGATTGTTGAAAGTTGGGCTGAACGTCTAAAATTCCAAATTAAAAGATTTTTAAAATTTGATAGCTGTGATAATGCTGCTAAGATTGTGAATAATTACGATTGGACCGCTAATATTAGTGCTATTGATTTTTTGCGTGAAATTGGAAAGAATTTCCGTATGGGTGCAATGTTGGCTAAAGAAATGGTTTCTAATCGTTTGAAATCTGACGAGGGCTTGAGTTATACCGAATTTTCTTATCAAGTTCTTCAAGGTTATGATTACTACGTTTTGAACAAAAATGAAAATGTTGTTCTTCAGACAGGTGGACAAGACCAATGGGGTAATTTAATGTCGGGCGTTGATTTGATTCGGCGCTTGACTGGTGAGAATGTTCACGTTATGACAACTCCTTTAATTACAGACAGTAATGGTAATAAATTCGGCAAATCAGAAGGTGGGGCTATTTGGTTAGATGCGAACATGATGTCACCATATAAATTCTATCAATTTTGGTTAAATGTCGATGATAAAGAAGTAATTAAATTATTAAAGATCTTTACATTTTTATCTCGTAAAGAAATTGACAATTTAGCAAAAGATGTTGAGCAAAATCCTGGTGCTAGAGTGGCTCAAAAGAAATTGGCAGAAGAGGTAACTAAGTTTGTTCATGGTGAAGAGGCATTAGATCAAGCGATTAAAGCTTCTGGAGCTCTTTTTGGAAGGGGCGATTTGGCTGAGCTTTCGGCTGAAACTTTAGCTGGTGCAGTTAACGGCTTGGAAGTTGCTGAGTTAAAAATTGGAGATAAGATTGGACAAGCATTTATAGACACTAAATTAGAGACAAGTTTTGGTAACTATCGTAAAACTTTACAATCTGGTGGAATTTATTTGAATAATCAAAAAGTTGATGATCTAAATCGTTTGATTCAAGAGGAAGATATTCTAGCTCAGAATATTATTTTGCTTAGAAAAGGTAAGAAAAATCTAGCAGCGATAAAGGTTGTTTCGTAAGAAACCTAAAAATAAGGAATTTGAATGGCAAGAAAAAAGAAAATCAGTTCTGAAAATACAAATAAACCTCATGTAAATAAAGAAATCCCAATTGATAATGTTGAAAAAGCTAGTCTTTCGAGTTTCTCGTTGTTTACAAATGAGAATCAGCAACAATTACTTTCTCTTGGACGAGAAAAGGCTAAGATTGTAGCTTCTTATATTGCTAAATCTCAAGAGGAGTTGGATACAGATATTGATTTAGCTCTTGAGGAAGCTCACAAAGCTGTTAAAATGGCGAGTAGATTAGCTCTTACACGTGAAACATTAGGTTTGGCAGCGTATCGTGCTGGACTTTGGAAATTAGCAATTAGTGAGTTTAGAACGGCTCACAGAATTAATGGTTCGCATGATTATCTTCCTGTAATAGCTGATTCGTTTAGAGGTCTTGGTCTTCCTGAAAAAGTTTTTGAAATGGCAGGGACAAAAGAAGCGTCAGAATTAGATGATGAAACACATGCGGAAATGGCAATTGTTTTGGCTGGAGCATATAGTGATCAGGGAAATCTGAAAAAAGCTCAACAAACTTTAAATAGGGAATACCGTAAAAAGGGATTACCTGCTTTAACACGGCTTAGAATTAGAGAGGCTCAAGCTACTTTTTTTGAAAAATTTGGGAAAACGGAAGATGCTGATAAAATTTTGCAAGCAACTGAAACTGCTAGAACGAAAATGGTTGAGCATAACACAACAAAAATGTCAAATGATTTTATTGTTTATGAAACTATTGAGGAAGAAAGGAATGAAGACTAATGCTCTCAGAATCAACTAATATCGGGATCCCGAGAATAATAGATCCCACTATCGATGTCCCTATGTTGGGTTCAGAAGATGTTGAAGCTATTGCTGGATTAGATTCTAACGATGCTTTATTAATTGTTTTCCGTCCTCAAACTGGTGAAAGATATTTACTGAAAGATGATTTAATTACCGTTGGGCGTGATAAGTCATCAGATATATTTTTTGATGACCCCTCTGTTTCTCGTAAACATGCTTTAATTAGAAGAAAAGGTAATAAGTTTTATATTAAGGATGTAGGTTCTTTGAATGGAACTTATATTAATCACAATATCCAAGATGAAGAAATTGAATTACATCGTGGAGATGAAATTCAGATTGGTAAATATAGATTATTATTTTTCCCAGCCGCTAATATTCAAGATTAGGAGGAATGACATGGCTATTTTAAATGAAAGATATGAATTAAATAAAAATCTTGCACAAATGCTTAAGGGTGGAGTGATTATGGATGTTTCAACCCCAGAACAAGCAGAAGTTGCGCAAAATGCTGGTGCTTCAGCTGTTATGGCTTTGGAACGTATTCCTGCTGATATTAGGGCTGCTGGAGGAGTTTCTAGAATGTCTGACCCTAAGATGATTAAAGGAATTCAAGAAGCTGTTTCTATTCCTGTTATGGCTAAAGTCAGAATTGGCCATTTTGTAGAAGCTCAAATTTTAGAAGCTTTAGAAATCGACTATATTGATGAATCAGAAGTTCTTTCTCCAGCTGATGATAAGTATCATATTAATAAAACTGAATTTAAAGTTCCATTTGTTTGTGGGGCAAAGAATTTAGGTGAAGCTTTAAGACGTATTTCTGAAGGTGCTGCTATGATTCGTTCCAAAGGAGAGCCTGGAACAGGAGATATTATTCAAGCAGTTCGTCACATGCGAGCTATTCAAGACGATATTCGGAGAATTGGCTCACTATCTAGTGAGGAGTTATCGTTTTGCGCTAAAGAATTAGGTGCACCGCTTGAGTTGGTTGAATATATCCATGAAAACGGTAAACTTCCTGTTGTGAATTTTGCTGCTGGAGGAGTTGCTACTCCTGCGGATGCTGCTTTGATGATGCAACTAGGGGCAGAGGGCGTTTTTGTGGGTTCTGGAATTTTTAAATCTGGTAATCCAGCAAAGAGGGCTGCTGCAATTGTTCAAGCAGTAACAAACTATAATGATCCTCAAAAATTAGCTGAGCTTTCAACTGATCTTGGTGAAGCTATGGTTGGTATTAACGAAAATGAAATTAAGACGTTAATGGCAGAAAGAGATGCTCAATAGATACAGCTTGTGAGTTAATAACTAATTAACAAATTAATAATTTTCAAATACAATATTTCCTGAGATTTTATATACTGTAAATAGATATAAGTTATATAAAAGAAAGGATAAAAAGAATACTATGTCTAATTCGTTAATTACAACTACAGGGTTTGTAGCTTCAGATCCAATTTTCTTTGATAAAAATACCCAAAAGAATGATTTTGCAAGTAAAGATTTCGCAAGCTTTCGTTTTGGAAGTTCACCAAGATACTATGATGAAAAATCTAAGTCTTGGCTCGATGGTAATACAACTTGGTATGATATTCAAACTTTCGGATCTTTAGCAAAAAATGTTGTTGAATCTATAAGCAAAGGTGACCCTATTATTGTTTCTGGATTGATTAGAACTAGAATCTGGGAAGACCAAGAAGGTAGAGAGAGAACGAATCTTGTTATCAAAGCTGATTCAATAGGGCATGATTTAGTTTTTGGGCAAACAAAATTCAGTAGAAACAGTAACGAAGGGAAAACTCCATTTTAATTAGTAAAAATTAGTGAGATTTGGTTATATTTAGTTCTAATTTGACTAAATGATGAACATGTGTGTATAATATAAAAGAGTATTCGTGTGTGCTGTAATATAGCGGACTGCATTACTGGATATTGTAATAACTAGTTATCTAAAAGCAATAGGAGGGTGTTTTGGCTGCATCAGCAAAAACCAATATACAAACTAATACAAATAATAGTAAGCGCATATCATTCGGGAAGGTTCAAGAACCAATTGAGTTACCAGATCTTTTAGGAATTCAAAAAGACAGTTATAAATGGTTACTTGATACAGGAATTAAAGAAGTTTTTAAAGAATATTCTCCATTAATCGCAAAACAAGGAACAGGAAATAATAAACCTGTCAAAATTTCTTTAACTTTTGATAAGATTCAAGTTGAAGAACCTGAGAATTCAATTACAGAATGTCGCAAATTAGGAGTTACTTATTCTGCAGATGTTTATGCAACTGTAACTTTGACTGAAGAGGCTACTGATAAAGACAAACATCCAGAGCCAAAGCGTCAGACAGTAAAAATGTGTGAATTACCTTTGATGACTCCTTCTGGGACTTTTATTATTAATGGAACCGAACGTGTAATCGTTTCTCAGCTAGTTCCTTCTCCAGGTGTATACTTCGAGAAAGAGGCTAAAAAGGGAACTACACAAAGCATTTATTTTGCTAATATTCGTGCTAGTCGTGGTTTAGGATTATGGTTTGAGTGGGATCAGGATCGTGAAACTTTCTTTATCCGTTCAAATAAAAAAGGTAAGAAGACAGATGTTCTTGAATTTTTATATTTGCTTGGGTTTGATACAAATAAGAAAATTGAAAAAGAATTTGCCGGATGTCCACAAATTTTAGATAAGCTTGAAAAAACTCAAGTTGAAGATTTTGATCGTGCTAAGGTTTTCCGTAATTTCCACACTAGAACAACTCAAGTTACTATGACAGACTTGAAGAGTGCTGAATATTTCTGGAGTAATGTTTATTTCTCTGAAACAAATTATGATTTAGGTGAAGTTGGGCGCTATAAACTTGATAAACGTTTAGGCTTGAATACTAAAGGTATCGCGCAGGAAAAAAGACCAAGAGTTCTTGAAAAACAAGATATTGTTACTGTAATTAAATATCTTTGCCACTTAATTCGCTTTGATGCCGATGCAGATGTAACTTTTGAAGGACCTTCTGGTCAATTAGTTCTTGAATTTGATGATATTAACTATATCGGAAATAGGCGTGTTCGTCCTGCTGGGGAACTTTGTCAAAATGTATTTAGAACAGGTTTGATGCGTTTGAAATCAGTTGTTGGACAAAGAACTGATTGGGGTAAGACAGAAATAGTTGTTAAGAAAGAAAAGACTTCTGCTTTGCAAGAATCTTTAGATGAAATTTCAGGAACTAAACATGGTGTTCAGAAAACTGAGCGTAAATCTGGTGATTTGAGTCCTCGTGACATTTTGAATAATTCAAATATTTTGCAATCAGTTATCCGTTCTTTCTTTGGTTCTTCTCAACTTTCTCAGTTTATGGATCAAAATAATCCTCTTGCTGAGATGAGTCATCGTAGACGTATTTCTGTTCATGGACCTGATGGTGTTAGAATGGAATCAACTCCAGGCGGATCGAAAAAGCACTTTGGTGAAGGTATTCGTGACGTGCAATCTGACCAGTATGGTCGTATTTGTCCAATTGAATCACCTGAAGGTCAGAATATTGGTATTGTTTACGCTTTGGCTTCTTTTGCTAGAATTAATAAATATGGTTTTATCGAAACGCCATATAGAGTTGTAAAAAATAGCATTGTTACCGATGAGGTTGTTTACTTAGCTGAAGATGAAGAGCGTAGAAATGTTATTGCTCAAGCTTCTGAGCTTTTTGATGCTAAAACTAAGAAATTTGTAAAGACTCATGTTCTTGCTCGTTTGGGTGAAGGTGAAGTTGATGATGTTCCTGCTAATACTGTTACACTTATGGATGTTTCATCAAGACAAATGGTTTCAATTGGAACTTCTTTGATTCCTTTCTTGGAGCATGATGATGCTAACCGTGCTTTGATGGGGGCGAACATGCAACGTCAAGCTGTGCCTTTGGTAAAAACTGTAGCTCCTTTCGTTGGAACTGGTTCAGAAGAAAGAGTTGCTCTTGACTCTGGTGATGTTATTAGAGCTAAAAAATCAGGTGTTGTAACAGAATGTCATTCAAATATTTGTAAGATTATGGATGATAATGGTAAAACTGAAACTTATATTGCTCGTAAATTTGAACGCGCTAATCAAACTACTTGTTTCAATAATGAGTGGATTGTTAATGAAGGTGATAGAGTTGATGAAGGTCAAGCAATTGCTGATGGTCCAGCTACTAAAGATGGTGAGCTAGCAATTGGTCAAAACCTTCTTGTTGCATTCATGAATTTTGATGGATATAATTATGAGGATGCTATTATTATTTCTAATCGCTTGGTTCAGGAAGATGTTCTTTCTTCAATCCATATTGAGGAATATGATATCACTTCAGGCAAAACAAGATTAGGTGATGAAGAAATTACTAGAGATATTCCAAATGTTTCTGAAGATTCTCTTCGCAATCTTGATGAAGAAGGTATTGTCAGAATTGGTGCTGAAGTAAAAACTGGAGATATTCTTGTTGGTAAAGTTACTCCTAAAGGTGAGAAGTCTTACTCTAATAGTCACGAAAAGATTATTGAAGAGATTTTCGGTGCTGAAAAGGGTAAAGATGTTAGAAACTCATCTTTGGTTGTTCCAAACGGAATTTCTGGAACAGTTATTGGTGTTCAAAAACTTGAAGGTGCTGATGTTAAACAAGATGACGCTCATACACAAGTGAAAGTTTGGATTGCTTCTAAGCGTAAGATTGGTCCTGGAGATAAAATGTCAGGTCGTCACGGTAACAAAGGTGTTATTTCAACTGTATTACCGATTGAAGATATGCCTTTCTTAGAAGATGGAACTCCTGTTGATATTATTTTGAATCCGCTTGGTGTTCCTGGACGTATGAATATTGGTCAGATTTTGGAAGTTCACTTAGGTTGGATTGCTCGTAATGGTTGGGATCTTGATAAAGCTGGAACTGCAAATGAGGATTTTGCTAAAGATATGCAAATTAGTGGTGTTCCTTTGAAAGCTGAGGCTGGTGTTAAAGTTGCAACACCAGTATTTGATGGTCCAAGCCAAGAAGTTATTAATGGGCTTCTACGTTCAACTACTCCTACTCGCGATGGTGAAAGATTAGTTAAAGAAACTGGTAAAGCTACTTTGATTGATGGACGAACAGGTGAGCCTTTCCCAGAACCAATTTCTGTTGGTGTGATGTATATGTTAAAACTACACCACTTGGTTGATGATAAGGTTCATGCTCGTTCTGTTGGTCGTAATACTTTGATTACTAAGCAGCCTCTTGGAGGTAAAGCTCAATTTGGTGGTCAGAGAATCGGAGAGATGGAAGTTTGGGCTCTTGAAGCTTATGGTGCAGCTCACGTTCTTCATGAGATGTTGACAATCAAATCTGACGATACAAAAGGATCATTCAGAGCTTATGATGCTATTGTTAAAGGAATCAATATTCCTGAAGCTGGAATCCCTGAATCTTTCAAGGTTTTGCTTAGAGAACTTCAATCTCTTGGTTTGAATGTTGACACTCGTGATGATGAGCCAAAGTCTGGTAATAAACAATTATCTGATAATTTGTTTAAAACAGATTCTTCTAACTCAGATGATGCTACAAAAATCTTTGATGCTGCATTATTAAATGCCGTAGCACAAGATGCTGAAGCGAGCGAAGTTCAAGAGTAAGTTGTGATGGGGTTTGCAATAAAAATGCAAATCCCTGATCGAAAATAAGTAAATATAAAGATTATAAAAATACAAGAAAAAGGAAAGATAAAATATGTTTGATGCTAATCAACTAACAAAACTTCAATTAAGCCTTTCGACACCTGAGGATGTCAAAAAGCACTCGCATGGTGAAGTAAAGAACGCAGAAACTATCAACTACAGAACTCAAAAACCAGAGGTTGGTGGATTGTTTTGTGAGCGTATTTTTGGGCCAACTAAAGATTGGGAGTGCGCTTGTGGAAAATATCGTGGTATTGCTAATAAAGGTATTACTTGCGAAAAATGCCATGTTCAAGTTCTTCGTTCAAGTGTTCGTCGTGAAAGAATGGGGCATATTGAATTAGCTGCGCCTGTTGTTCATATTTGGCACTTTCGTGTAACTGGACCTCGTATCGGGCGTTTGTTGGATATTCCTTACAAAGATCTTGAAAATATTATTTATTACAATGCTCATATTATTACTGAGGTTAATACAGAACTTCGTGATCAAAATAAAGCTCAGTTGCAACAAAAATTTGATGAAAGAATTAAATTCTTTGAGGATGAGTTACAAACTAAAGTTGATGAGCGTAATGATTTATTGCAAAAGAATATTGATAAGTTACCTAAATCTGCAACAGCTTCAGCTAAGAAACAGTTAAAAGATTCAGCAGATCGTCAAATCAAGAAATTTAGTAAACGTTATGAGGAAATGATTGCTTCTGAACGTGAAACTTGGGAGGCTTTTAATTCCCTTACTAAAGGAATGTTGATTAAAGATACTAAACTTTATCGTAAGCTTGAATTTGACTATTTTGATTACTTTACAGGCGAAATTGGGGCTGACTATGTTGAAAAGGCACTTCATGAGCTTGACTTACCAGCTTTAGCAGAAGAGTTAAAAGTTGAAATCGCAGAGCATCAAGGACAAAGAAAATTAGCTGCTCAAAAGCGCTTGAATGTTGTTAATGCATTCTTGAACTCAAAGAATAGTCCTGAATCAATGGTTATGCGTAATATTCCAGTTATGCCACCTGAACTTCGTCCTATTATTATGCTTGATGGCGGTCGTTTCTTCGTTTCGGACTTGAATGATCTTTATAAGAGAGTAATTATCAGAAATAATTCTTTAAAGAAATCTTTGAAAGAAAATTCTTCTGCTATTGTAATTAATCAGAGTAGACGTTTATTGCAGGAGGCTGTTGATGCTTTGATTGATAATGGTCGTCGTGGTAGAGCTGTAACTGGTTCTGGTGGACGTCCTTTGAAATCTCTTTCAGATATTTTTGGTGGAACAAAGCAAAAAGGTAAAGTTTCTTTCAAATCTAAGACAGCTCGTTTCCGTGATAATTTGCTTGGTAAACGTGTTGATTACTCAGGTCGTTCAGTAATCGTTGTTGGTCCTGATTTGAAGATGCACCAATGTGGTGTTCCAAAATCAATGGCTCTTGAATTATTTAAACCATTTGTAATTAAGCGTTTAGTTGAGTTGCAAATCTCTCAAAATCCTAAAGCAGCTAAAAGAATGATTGATCGTCCAAATAATGATGTTTGGGATATTCTTGAAGAAGTTATTCGTGAGCACCCAGTTCTTTTGAATCGTGCACCTACACTTCACCGTTTAGGTATTCAAGCTTTTGAACCAGTTTTGGTTGAGGGTAATGCAATTAAATTGCACCCTCTAGCTTGTGCTGCTTTCAATGCTGACTTTGATGGTGACCAGATGGCTATTCATGTTCCTTTGTCTGTTGAAGCACAAGCAGAAGCTCGTGTTTTGATGCTTGGTTCTGGAAATATCTTGAAACCTTCGGATGGTAAGACTATTACTGAACCTTCTCAGGATATGATTGTTGGTATATACTACTTAACTCGTATTCCTAAGGAAGAAGAAGGTAAAATTGATGAGTCTAAACTACGTATTTTTTCTTCGCGAGATGAGGCGACAATGGCTAAAGATTTACATCAAATTGCTGTTAATGATCCAATTCGTGTTCGTTTGAACATTAATGGTGAGAGTAAATTAGTTACAACTTCTTTAGGTAGAACAATTTTTAATGATGTTCTTCCAAAGGGGTATGAGTATGTTAACCGTTTGATTGGTAAGAAAGAGCTTGGGGCTATTATTGATGATTTAGTAGCTAAAAAATATCCAACTATTGAAATTGATCACTCTCTTGATGCCATGAAAGAATTCGGATTTAAGTGGTCAACTTGGTCAGGAACTTCAATTGCGTATTCCGATATTATGGTTGCTCCAAATAAAGGAAAAATTCTTGAAGAAGGTGAATCTGAAGTTGCTAAGGTAAATGATCAGTATGATGCTGGTTTGATTACAGAAGAAGAACGTCATGCTTCTTTGGTTGATATTTGGGGACGTAGAACTGATGAGGTTTCGCAGGATATGCGTGATAACTTTGATGCTAACACAAAATCAACTTTGAATGCAATCGTTAAGTCCGGTGCTCGTGGTAACTGGATGCAGGTTCGTCAGTTAGCTGGTATGCGTGGATTAGTTGCAAATACACATGGTGATATTATTGCACGTCCAGTTAAATCAAATTATTCTGAAGGACTATCAGTTCAGGAATACTTTATTTCATCTCACGGTGCTCGTAAGGGTGTTGCTGATACAGCTTTCAAAACTGCTAATGCTGGTTATTTAACTAGACGTATTGTTGAAACTGGATATCAAACTGTTGTTAATACTTATGATTGTGGAACTAAAAATGGTGTTGAGTATACATTTAGCGATGTAAATGATGCAAATAAAAAGATTCGCGGTCGTCGTTTAGCTGAAGATACTCAAACTGAAAAGAATAAATATACTGCCGGTTCTGAGATTACAGATGAAATGATAGCTGATTTTATCGCTAATAATATGTTTACTATAAAAGCACGTTCTATTTATACTTGTAAATTAGATCGTGGTATGTGTGCATGTTGTTATGGTAATTCTATGGCTACTGGACGTATGGTTGATGTTGGTGAACCTGTTGGTATTATTGCTGCTCAGTCAATCGGTGAGCCTGGAACGCAGCTAACCATGAGAACATTCCACACTGGTGGTGTTGCTTCTAAGGGTGCCGATCTAACGACTCAAGGTCTTCCTCGTTTGATTCAGATTATTGATGCTGTTCGTGTTGATCCTAAGAAAAAGGGAATGATGGCGATGTATGATGGTAAAGTTGAAATCATCATGAATCAAAATAAAGACTATGGTCACGAGATTAGAGTTATTCCTAACGAAGAGGGCATCAAGGTTAGAACTTACAGAACTTCAAGAATTCAAAAGCTTGTTGTGAGTGATGGTGATAAAGTTCATGCAGGAGATAGATTGACTGAAGGTGAGTTTGTCCTTCAAGATGTTTTGGATACCAAAGGTAAACTTGCTTGCGCTATGCATATTCGTAATCAAATTCAAGATGTGTTTGAATCTCAGGGTATTGATGTTCATGACAAGCATATTGAAATCATTATTAACGGAATGTTAGGTTTTGTTGAGATTACAGATATGGGTGATATTGCTTGGACTAAATTACGTCCTGTTCCTGAGGTTGTTTTCCGTCGCGAAAATAAGAAAGCAATTGCTGAGGGTAGAACTCCTTCTAAAGGTAAGCAGATAGTTGTTGGTTCTAAAGATGTTGGTTTCAATGTAGATTCTTGGCTTTCTGCAGCTTCTTATTTATCTCCAATTACAGCTCTTTCAAATGCTGCAGTTGAAGCTAAAGAGGATAAGCTGGTAGGATTGAAAGAGAATATCATTGTTGGGCGAGTTATTCCAGCTGGAACAGGACTTCCTGTTTATCGTAAAGCTAAAGCTAGTGCTAAATCAGAGTATTTACCTAATTTTGCTAACTTTGATAACTTCGATTATGTTGATGATAGTGATATTGACTTTGATATCTCAGCTGAGTTTAGTCAAATTGATAATAATTTTGACCCCACTCAAGAAATATTCTTTTCTAGTAAACCAAAAACTGAAGAAGAATAAAATTTAATTATGACTAAAGCAGCAAATGATGTTAATCGCTCTAGAAGAATGTCTAGAGCGATTCATCAAATTGCTGCTTTGTCTTTAAAAAATGGGCATTTTAAAGATCCAAGGTTAGAGTTTGTAACAATTACTGATGTTAGAATGACAGGTGATCTTCAACACGCTGATATTTTTTGGACAACAATTGACGAAGAAGAAGAATATCTTTCAGCTCAGGCACTAAAAAGAGTGACAGGCAAAATTAGATCTGCAATTGGTAAACAATTAGGAACTAGATTGACGCCTACTATAAATTTTGTTCATGATGATCTAGAAGTAAATGTTGAAGATGCTGAAGATCTTTTAGCTAAAGCACAATTGGCTGATGCTAAATTACAAAAAACTCGTCAAAACGCAAAATATGCTGGTGACGAGAATCCATATCGAGAATCATTATAAAGATTACCATTTGTTTAGTCTTATTTTATAAAGTTTTATTTAGATTTCATTATTAACCGGTATAATATTATTAACTTAATTATAACTTATTAAGTTTGGAGATGTGTCTGAGCGGTCGAAGGTGCACGACTCGAAATCGTGTGTGGGAAACCACCGGAGGTTCAAATCCTCTCATCTCCGCTGATAGAAATGAAAGGTAAGAAGGATGTTTGAGAGATTTACAGATATGGCTAGGGAAGTAATTGTTGCTGCCCAGAATTATGCTAATCAATTTGGGCATAGTTATATCGGAACTGAGCATTTACTTCTTGCTCTTTCTGATCTTGAAGAAGGTGTTGCCGGTAAAGCTTTGATTAGCCTAGGAATTACTTCTGATATCGTTAAAGAGAAACTACTTAAATTATTGGGCGAAAATGGACCTTCAACTGGGCAAGAACCAAAATTTACTTCTAGAGTAAAAAGAGTTTTGGAGCTTGCATTAAAAGAAACTTATCATACTGGTAATCAAAATATCGCAACTGAACATATTCTTCTTGCAATTCTTCGTGAAGGCGAAGGAATGGCAATGAAAATTATCGCTGAAATAGGAGTTCAACCTAATGATATTCGTAAGGCAATTGCTGGTTTTATGAATGGAAATGGTCCACAAATGGCAGGGGTTGGAGCTGGAGCACAAAGTGCTAAACTTTCAGGTTCTCAAATGTTGGATAAATATGGAAGAAATTTAACTCAGGCAGCAACAGAGGGAAAACTTGATCCTGTAATTGGACGTGAAACTGAAGTTGAAAGGATTATGCAGATTCTATCAAGAAGAACTAAAAATAATCCTATTTTGATTGGTGAACCTGGTGTTGGTAAAACAGCTGTAGTTGAAGGTCTTGCCCAAAAGATTGTAAAAGGTAGTGTTCCGGAAACTCTAAAAGACAAAAAAGTTTATGTTCTTGATTTGACTTCTATGGTTGCTGGATCACAATTTAGGGGAATGTTTGAAGATCGTCTTAAAAAAGTTCTTAATGAGGTTGTTACTAGAGGAGATATTATCTTATTTATAGATGAGATCCATACTTTAGTTGGAGCTGGAAATGCTGAAGGATCTTTAGACGCTGCAAGTATTTTGAAGCCTATGTTGGCTAGAGGTGAGCTTCAAACAATCGGGGCTACAACTTTAGACGAATATCGTAAATATTTTGAGAAAGATAAAGCTCTTGAAAGGCGTTTTCAACCAGTAAAAGTTCCAGAGCCGACAATTTTGGATGCTATTGAGATTTTAAAAGGTTTACGTGATCGTTATGAAACTCATCATCATGTCACAATTACTGATGAAGCTATTGACGCTGCCGTGAAATTGTCTGCTCGTTATGTGAATGATAGATTCCTACCAGACAAAGCCATTGATTTGATTGATGAAGCTGGTGCAAGGTTGAGGATTGAGCGAATGACTGCTCCTGATGAAGTTCGTGATCTGCAAGAAAAAATTAATAAAATTCAGTCAGAAATAGATGCTGCAGCAAAACGTTCTGATTACAATTTGGCAGCTGATCTCAAGTCTCAAAAAAGTGATTTAGACAAGCAATATAATGACGCTAAAGCTAAATGGGAAAAGGACAGAGAAGATAATCCTTCTAGAGTTGATGGTGAAACTATTGCGAAAGTTTTGGAAATGTCAACTGGAATTCCTGTTTATAAGATTACAGAAGAAGAAACTAAACGTCTTTTGAATATGGAAGATGAGCTTCATAAACGTGTAATAGGACAAAATGAAGCAATTAAAGCTCTTTCTAAGACTATTAGAAGAACTCGTGCTGGCTTGAAAGATCCTAAACGTCCAAGTGGATCATTTATTTTTGCTGGCCCTACAGGTGTTGGTAAGACAGAGTTGGCCAAAGCCCTTGCAGAATTTTTGTTCGGAGATGAAAGTGCTTTAATTCAAATTGATATGTCAGAATATGGTGAAAAATACGAAGTGTCAAAGATGATTGGTGCTGCCCCTGGTTATGTTGGCTATGATGAGGGAGGTCAATTGACTGAAAAGGTTCGTAGAAAACCATTTAGTGTTGTTCTTTTTGATGAAATTGAAAAAGCTCATCCAGATGTCTTCAATATTTTGTTGCAAGTTTTGGAAGATGGTCACCTTACAGATGGAAGTGGAAGAATAGTTGACTTCAAGAATACTGTTATTATTATGACAACCAATCTTGGGTCAAACGAAATTAACCGTGGAATTTCTGTTGGTTTCTCAGATGTTAATAATAAGGCAAGTAATTACGAACAAATGAGAAATAAGGTTCGTGAAGATTTGAAGAAGAATTTCCGTCCAGAATTTTTGAATCGTCTTGATGATGTGATTGTTTTCCCTCAATTGAGCGAAGAAGAAATTTTGAAAATTGTTAATTTATTAGTTGCAAAATTAGAAAAGCGCCTTGAAGATAAAAATATTAAGATGGTTGTTACTGATTCTGCAAAGAAATTACTGGCTGCAAAGGGATTTGATCCTGTTTTAGGAGCGAGACCTCTTCGTCGGACAATAACACGTGAACTTGAAGATGAACTTTCAGAAAAGATTATTTATGGAGATCTTAAAGAAGGGCAAACTGTCACTATCGATAGTGATGGAACTGATATTTTAAATAGCTTTACATTTTCTGTAGCTTAATATTTCTTAAATTATTTACATTTGCGACCTATTGTTATCTTCTGATATAATATATTAGTATCATACGGTTCGTGTGTTGGGAGAGTCTCGCACAAAAGCGAATACCGTGATAACGAAAGGAAAATAAACAATGACAATGACAGATCCTGTTGCGGATTTACTTACACGTATCCGTAATGCTCAAGGAGCTCATCATGAGTCTGTTGACATTCCTCATTCTAAATTTAAAGAGGCAATTACCTCAATTTTGAAGAATGAAGGTTATGTTAAAGATTTTAAAGTTGCCGATGCAAAAGTTGGTAAAACTTTAACTGTAGAGCTAAAATATGATAGTGATAGACGTGGGGCAATAGAAGGTATTAAGCGTATCTCAAAGCCAGGTCTTCGTCGCTATGCTGGTAAAGAAAATCTACCTCAAGTTTTAGGTGGATTAGGTATTGCAATTCTCTCAACC
>JAISHP010000120.1 GCA_031262545.1 Candidatus Ancillula hodotermitis
TATAAAGCTTCTAGAGGCAGGAATAAAAGTGTCTATTCATTCTGATGATCATTCGTATTTTGGGGTATATATTGATGATAATTATAAATTTTTAAAAAAGCAAGGTGTTTCAAGTGACGCTATTTCATTACTTAAGCATAATTCATTAATGTCCTGTTGGTATTGATTTTTTACGCCAACTGAGTGAGTTTTAAAGGCGAGTTTTAAAAGTCATAATTTTATCATTAACTAAACAAATTCCGCAAGTTCCATTTTGATCTGTTCTAAGTATTTCAGAATTTAACATTTGTAGTTTGTTTATAGTTTTTTGCGCTGGGTGACCAAATGTATTTTTCCCGACAGACAAAATAGCCACTTTTGGATTTAACCAATTTAGTAATTCAGGTAGTTGGTTTTTTGAACCATGGTGGTTGACTTTAAGATAATCTATATTTTGTATTTGCCTTTGTTTAAGATTTTCAAGTGTTGTTATACTTTCATCTTTTTCTTGATCTCCAGCAGTAAAGTAGGTAAAAGTATTATTATTGGTTAGAGTAATAGTGAATAAAATGGCGAGTGATTTGTTATTTTCGTTAGTCGCATTTTTGTTTGAGTCTAAAATTTCCCATTGAATATTATTTATTGATCCTTTTTGGTTAGTGTATGAATTTTGAATGTTTAATTCATTTTCGACTTTGCGGTTTTGGGTTGCATTTTGCTTTCCGCCGATATGATCTAAATGTTGATGACTAGTAATTAATAGATCTATAGTTCGGATATTCAATTCTCTTAAACATTTGTCTATCCCTATCCCTCCAGAGGTTGTGTCTTTTGGTCCAGTGTCAATAATTATAGCTGAGTGTTCACCAGATTTAATGGCGGCAGCGTCGCCCTGACCTACATCGCAATTTGCAATTATCCAGTTATCAGGAATATTGTTAAACCAGCCGAGTTGATTCTTCCCATAATTCAAAATAAAAAAAGGTGTTAAAATTAAAGAAATAATAGTTATAATTAAATATTTTTTCAAACGTGTAAGTGGCTTGAAATATTTTGAATGTTTAAGAAATTTGATAATTAATCCTAAAATTAATAAAGGTATTGCGATATAAAAGGTTAATTTTGTCGAAAAACAAGCTAGAGGTAGAGTTGAAATAAAATTGGCAATACCTGCTATTGCTATTGTTCCTAAACTACCGATTTTGATAAAAAATACGGAGAGGGAAGGAATGGGAGAAAATATAACTGCAAGAAAGCTGAAAAGTGTGCTAAGAGGGACAAAAGGGGTGACTAAAATATTAGCAAGAACTGTCCAAAATGGTATATATCCGCTTATTTTAGCTACAATAGGTGCTGTAAGGAATCCTGCTGATAGAGAAATGGCAATTAATTCACTGATTAGATCTGGAAAGAAAGTTGATAAGAATGATTGAAGTTTGGGAGAAAATAGGATTATTCCAGCTGTAGCTAAGCAGCTTAGAGCAAAACCAAGTGATAGAGTAATAGCTGGGTCAGTTGTAATATAAAATATAGTCACGGCAGATAGAGCAGAAATTGATTGAGATTTCCGTTTAAGAGTTAAACCGAGCAGGGCTATAAAGTTCATTACTAAGGTGCGTTTTACGGAATCAGTAGGGTGAACAAGAAAGGTTATCAAAAAAATAGATAGAAATTGTAAAGCAATACTTATTGATTTCGGAATTTTGAATAGATTGATTATCAAAATAAGGATTGATAGAATTATAGAAAAATGTGCACCTGAAATAGCTGTTAAGTGGGTTAAACCGGAAATTTTAAAGTTATTTTTTAACTCTTTTGGGACAAAGCGCGTGTCACCTATTGACATTCCTGAAATTAAAGCTTTTGTTGAATCAGAAAAATTATTTTTTGGGTCTTGAAGGGTAATAATAAAATTATGTCTAAGTTTATTACTTATTTTATTGATTAAGTTTGGTTGTTTAACGAGTAGATTTTTGGGGTAATTTTCTGAAAGATGATGTTTTTCGAATAGAGTAAAAATACCAAGATTGGAGAAGTGAAAATCATCATGGTTGTATTTACCTTCTGCTTTATAAGTTGCACCATATTCCCATTGGTCTGATTTCGTTTTGAGTGTTAAAGTATGTGTTCCAGTGTTATTTTGGGAAATGGCTTGAAAATTATATATTTCTTCACCAAAAGATTGTTGGATAGTTGGAGAAGAAGTAATTTTAAATGTTTCTAAAGTGGTAGTTTTATTATTGATTATTCCTTCGTTATGTGCGTAAGGAGAGCGAATAGATATGGAGATAAAAATAAAGCAAATTAGGATAATATTTAGACAATAAAGATAGTTAAATGATTTTCGGAAGATAAATAGAATTAAGGATTCAATGGGAAAAACGATGAATTTACAGTGAGTTTGTAGAATAAAAAATGGAGGTGACAAAATAACAATAGTATTAATCCAGATTAAAATCGCTGGTGGTAAAAGTCTATAGTCTTTTAGCATTGATAGATATTAATTAATTTTAATATATGGACTAATCTTTTTGAGAGTTGCAGAGCCAATTCCTTTTATGTTTGTAAGTTGATTTAATGAGGAGAATTGCCCGTGAGTATTACGGTAAGAAATAATTTTTTCTGCTGTAGCCGGACCAATTCCTTTTATTTCTTGAAGATCGGAAGCGCTCGCAGTGTTTATATTTATTTTTGAATCAGTTGGTGCTTGTTGGATCACTTGTTGACTTGTTTCTAGATGGTTTTGTTCTGGATAAGCATCTTTTGAAGCAGAACTGCTTTCTAATGTGGTAGGATCTTGGAGAGAGTTTGACTTTTTTAAAATTGGATTAGTTAAAGTTTCGCTCGTATTATTTAAAAAATAAGTCCAAGGGTGAAAAAAATAAATTAAACTTGTGATGATAAGCACAAAAAAAGTTAGAAGAATTACTTTAAAAGTTGTTATATCAATTTCTAGTCTAATTTTTTTACTGTTTTCAAATTTTGAATTATTTCTGTTATCAAAATTTGCCAAAATTGTTTCTTGAATTAAATTTTTCATTAAAATATTATATTAAAATAAAATAATAAGTCTATCTTAAAAATAACTCAAGTGTGAGAAAGTGGATAGTTTACATAAACAAGTATAATATTATATGTATGGCTGATAAAAAATCTTCAGATGGTGAATTAAAGACAGAAATTTTAAAAAAAGTTGCTAATTCTGTAAATCCGGCTTTGGGTGAAGCGATTGAGAAGACAGTTACTGAAAAGTTATCTACTGAAAAAACAATTAAACCAAAAACTTCACATAAACTGTCTACCAAAACTCAGTCTGTTGTTAAGCCTGTTGTAAAAAAAATTGAAAAGGAAGATATAAAAGTTTCAGATACTGAAAGCAAGAAGAAGACAGCTCCAAAAACAATTCCTGTCAAACATTCTAATACTTCTGTTTCAGCTCATAAGCCAACAAAAATTAAACCGGCTAAAAAAACTTTGCAAACTGCTACTGATATAAATGGGAAAAAAATTAGTGAACAAGTTAAAAAAAGTGTAGCTTCAGAAAAAACCAGTGGTGATTTTAAAGCTGTTCGGAGAATCAATTCAGTTTCTCAAACTTCTTCAAAAGTTTCTGTAAAAAGTGCTACACACAGCTCTTTGTCTTCTAAAAAACCAGATTCACATTCTGAGAATGGAAATACTGTTCATAATTCTAGAAATAATATTGAGCACACTTCTCACAGTGAAAACAATTCTCAAAATGGTTCATCATTTAATTCATCAAATAATTTATTAAATTCATCAAAAACTGCAAAAAGATTTTTTGAAAATAAGCAATTTAGAAATCGGATTATCATCTTGGCTGTAGTTTTGATTGTGGTTATCCTGATTATCGCTGCAGTGGTAAATAATGGTAAAAAAATGATTGGTAATTTTTTAGATGATGGAACTAGTCGTTTAGATTATTCTGAAATTGTAAATTTAGTTGCAAATGGAAATTGTCCGGATGTTAAACAAGATGAAAATAAAACAGGTCACGATACAGGCTTGAATAAAGATAGTGGTAAGGAAATTGTCTTTAAGCATATTGAGACTTGTGCATCAACGAGTGATAGTTCTAAAACGGTTTCTTCAATTCTGAATTCTTGGATGAGTCACACGAAATATAATCTTTATTTACATTCGTTTGAATTTGATTCACCTGAATATGAAGGAAATAACCCAAAGAGTATAATTACTTCGACTAAATCGCCTTTTGAAGGTTGTGGATATAGAGTTGAATCGGTTACAGAAACTTTAGATAGAAAATATGCTAATGAATGTAAAGATAGATTAGGTA
>JAISHP010000073.1 GCA_031262545.1 Candidatus Ancillula hodotermitis
AACTTATATAAGTTTATAAATTAATGAAAATTGGCATTTTTGGCGGAACTTTTGATCCAATACATATTGGACATTTAGTTTCCGCCAGATCTGTCCTTTGTCAAGCAGAATTATCCAAAATACTATTCACACCAAATAATCTCCCAATTAAATTTAGAAAAGAATCTCAGCCCCAGACTAAGACGAATACTGAATGGAATTCGCAGAGATTAATTCAAATTCATAATTTAATTAAAAATAATCCATTCTTTGAACTTTCAACAGTTGATTTAGATAGAGCAAAAAATGCAGACAATCAAATTACTTATTCAATTGATACTGTAAATGATATAAAAAAACTATATCCAGATGACGAGCTTTTTTTTATTATCGGTGCTGACCAATTTAAACATCTACACCAATGGAAAGAAGTCGATAAACTATTAGAGTTAACACATTTCCTAGTGACTAATAGAGGTGGAATTACAGATGTAATAAATCCTAAAATCCCTAAAGATAAATATTCAATAATTGAGATTCCTAATATTGAAATCTCATCAACAGAACTGAGAAATTATGATTTTACAATTTCTACAGCCGAATCATTAACAGGAGGAATGCTTGCAAGCAGAATAGTTGACCGCCCTGGAGCCTCTCGTTATTATAAAGGTGGTGTTATTACCTACACCAATGAAGAAAAAATTGAACAACTCGGAATTTCACCTAAAATAATCGATAAGTACGGTGTAATATCTCCAGAAATTGCTAAATTAATGGCAGAGCAAGTTGCACAAAAATTTAAAACCGATTTTGCTATCTCAACAACAGGAGTTGCAGGTCCAGATCCTGTAATTGAATGTAATAAAAAGAAACCGGTAGGTTTGGTATATATCGGTCTTTACGTTCGTGGGTTTACATTTGCCCAAAAAGTCCTATTTCCAAAGATGAGACATGAAAGAGAATTCACTCGTAATGAAATCCGCCTCGCAACAGTTTTAAAAATCCGGGACCTCTTCCCCACTTTATTTAATTAAAATCAGAATAATTATAACCACCCCGCCCCTTCGGGCGCCCTTCCACAGGAGGGGGACTGAAAACAACTAGGAAGTTCGCTCAAAATATACTTAATGTAATTGAGAATTATTTTGAAATATAGTCTCCGCCGGAAACCCCTAAATACTCCTCCAGACATTTTCCCGACTCGTAAACTTTAGTGGCTAAATCAACACCCAAATAACGCACATGCCAAGGTTCCGCTTCATATCCCGTAATATCTTGATCTTTAGCCAAATAGCGCACAATAAATCCATATTTATGAGCATTTTTGTAAACCCAATCAGTTTTATAATTATAAGAACTATCATCTCCTCTATAAAGGTTACTTGATGAATCCAACAAGTCAAAAGCCAAACCAGTCTGATGTTCTGAATAACCAGGTCTAGCCGAATAAGTATCAGCTGCCTTTTTACCATCTCTTGCAACATATGAATTATACAAACTAACTTGCTTATCATAACTTCTAAATCCACTCCAACTATCAATAAGATCAATGCCAGCCTTTTGTCCAGCTGAGATTAATTTATGAAGATTTCTAACTGCTGTTGGATCCTCACCTGGATTCCAAGTATCAGGAAGAGCATGTTTCTTATTTGCAATAATAACATTTACACCATCTGATTCAACCGAAAATGGCTCTTTAACAGTTTCTGGAGTCCCATTTGAATCTGACATTTCTTTATTTTCGTCTTTATTTGAAGTTGTATCTGAATCAGACTTATCAGAAGAACTTTCAGAATTTTCAATTGGTTCAGGTTCTACTTCATTTTCTTCTGGCTCACTATCAGAATCTTGAATAGTAGCAGGGGTAGAATCTAAAGTTTTAGGATTACCAGCAAAAGCTTTTATACCAAAAAATACACCAACACCGATAACAATAACTGCCAAAATAGAAATAATGATAATAATAAGTTTTTTACGTGCATCATTTTGCCTATTTTGAACAGGATTAATCCTAACCATACCTACACTCCTTTATTTTAAATAATTTGTAAAATTACCATTTACCATTTAAGCTTATTATTCATAGCCAATTTTGTGAATAAAAATCCACCAAGAATCCCACCAACATGAGCTTGCCATGCAACGCCTAAACCAGGCATAAACCCAATAAAGAGATTAAGAATCAACATTCCAATTAATGCCTTAGCATCAATCCCTAAACGCTTATATATCAAAACGAGACCAATAAATAAACCAAAAATACAACCAGAAGCACCCAAAGAAACAACTGGATTCAACAAGGCTGCGTAACCAAGGTCAATACCATAATTACTTGCAAATGGTGCATATTGAAAAATAAAGTAATAACCAGCAAATACGATATTACCCAAAATACCAGATCCAAAATATATAATTAAATATTTTTTAGGTCCAAAAAAACGCTCAAAAATTGGACCAGTCATAACGAAAGCCCACATATTACAAAGTAAATGCAGTGGTGAAGAATTATCATGCATAAATAGCGAAGTAATAAAGCGCCAAGGTTGAAATCCTAAAGTAGCAAGATAAGGCTCAAATACACCAGCATAAAAAAATCTATTGCCAAAAATTAATTCGCACAGCCAAACAACTACGCATATAGCAACTATCGCAGCAGTAATTGGAAATGATTTACACCATTTTTTAAATTGGAAAAATACAGAATTCATAAATTATTTATTTACATTTTGACTAACTTTTGTAGCCAATTTAGCAAGAGATCCATCAACCCCTTCTACAGGTTTGCTTGAACTATCCCAAGCAGACTGCCATTCTTCATCTTGTTGTTTACAATCATTCAAAATAATAACTGCTGCAGCTCCAACTGCAGCTCCAGCTAAAAATGCAAACAACTTTTTCATGTGGGCCTACCTGGACTTGAACCAGGGACCTCTTCCTTATCAGAGAAGCGCTCTAACCAGCTGAGCTATAGGCCCGGATTTGATAACAAATGATACATCCCTTATTAAGAAAAGTGAGTACCAAATATGTAAATATTATAGCAAATAATTTTATATCTTGTCAAATCAACTTATGTTCTAAACTATCTACAAAGCGACAATAATTCTACCGGCATCAAAATGTTAGTTCTTTTCAAGTAAATATATTAGTGAATAAAATTAGTTTGTTCGTGGTCTTCTTCTAAAGTAGGTAAAGAAACACCTGACTTCTTACCTATTTCAATTGACTTAATCAACCAAGCCATATTCTTTCCTAATTGTCTCATTATCTGCAATCCTTCTTTGTCTTGCTCAACATCTTCGACATTAGCACCATGAACCTGATTCCAATATTGGCTTGAAACTACCGGTTGGTTATTAATTGTGAAATATTTGTTCAAATTATCCAAAGTTGCAGTTGAACCAGATCTTCTACAACTAACAATAGCTGCTCCAGGTTTATACGCCAACTTACTAGAGTTTGAAGTATAAAGACGATCTAAAACACACTTGATCGCACCGGAAATACCAGCATAGTGAACTGGTGTTCCGAAAATGAAACCATCAGATTCTTCCGCAAGTTCAGCGATTTGATTTACAGCATCATCTATAATACACCTGTTATTCTTTTTGCAATAACCACAAGCACGGCAACTCTCAAAAGGACCTGTTTTTAGATCAAAAATCTGTGTTTCAACACCTTCTACCTCAATCGCTTTGGCAACCTCCGACAAAGCCCTGTATGTACACCCCTTAGGGTGTGGAGACCCATTTATCAATAATACTTTCATCTTTCTCCTTACATTAAATCAACATCAAAAAAATTAACATCCAACCAATTTTGTTGCTAACCAGTTTTGTAAATCAGCAATTTTAACTCGTTCTTGATTCATAGTGTCACGGTCACGAATAGTTACAGCCCCGTCCTCTAACGAATCAAAGTCAAATGTTACACAATATGGTGTTCCAATCTCATCTTCACGACGATAACGTCTTCCGATTGCCCCAGTCACATCAAAATCAACATTCCAATATTGACGTAAATCATTCGCAATCTTACGAGCAGGTTCAGTTAATTCTTCTTTTTTAGATAGAGGAAGAACTGCTACTTTGACAGGAGCTAATCTCTTATCTAACTTCAAAACAACTCTTTGATCAACTCCACCTTTAGAATTTGGAGCTGAATCAACAGTATATGAATCAACTAAGAATGCCATTAAAGAACGCGTTAATCCAGCGGCAGGTTCAATTACATATGGCATATACT
>JAISHP010000162.1 GCA_031262545.1 Candidatus Ancillula hodotermitis
GACCCGGAAGAATTTTTTCATTATCAAAATTTTGAAAAATATAAACAATCACAAGTTTAGTCTCCCGCTGGCAATAAAATAAGATATTATTTTATTATATCTACTGATAAAGATTTTAATAAGAGTGCCTACGACTGGACTTGAACCAGCACGGGATAAATCCCACAGCCACCTGAAGACTGCGTGTCTACCATTCCACCACGTAGGCTTACCTAGAGATTATTTAATTGCTTTTTTCAAGGCTTCTTCAAAACCAGCTATTTCTTTATCGCTTGTTTGCCAAGAACACATCAATCTAATTGTTGTTGAATCTCCTTCTGAAGCAATATCATAAAAATGATGAGTTTCACGCATTTTTTTGATAATTTTAGTTGGCATAGTTGGGAAGAAAGCATTAGCTTCAGGTTCAGATTGATAAAGATAGCTATTATTAGTATTTTCTTGCTCTACAGCCTCATCAGCACCAGAAGCATACACGCTTGTAGCTCCAACCAAGTAGCTCTCGGGAGCTTTAACAGCGCCAGTAACTTCTACATACTTTTTAAATAATTTCTGTGTATTCTCGTTAGCCTTTTTAGCCAAATCAAGAGCTAAATCATCTTCTAAAAGTGCTAAAAATTGAGCAGAAGAATATCTAGCTTTAGAAGCTAACTGTCCCATTTGCTTTTGGCTAAACTTTGCTCCTCTAACTAAAGGACTTGCTGCTGGGTGTAGAACAACAACTGCTTCAGCTGACATTGCTCCAACTTTCGTCCCGCCAAAACTTAAAGCATCAATTCCAGTATCCCCATACAAATCTTTCAATCCTTCATTGATTGAATTATATCCAAGAGTTGCAATTGCATTAAAAATTCTTGCTCCGTCAACATGAATCAACATTCCATGCGAATGAGCGGCGTGTGCTAAAAGCCCTAATTCCTGAGCGTTATATACCGTTCCTCTTTCTGTTGTATTAGAAATTGAGACAATGGCAGGTTGAGCTGAATGAATATCACCTAAAGCTTTAGAAAGATCTTCAATATCACTTGGAAGCATTTTACCATCTTTTGTAGGTGCAGTCATAATCTTCAATCCAGCCATGTGCTCAGGAGCACCAGCCTCATCGGTATTAATATGAGCTGTTTCTGGAGCACAAACTGTTCCCCAACGAGGTAAAAGAGAGCGAAGAGCAAAAACATTTGTTCCCGTTCCATTCAGGCTAGGGAAAACAGCAACTTCCTTTCCGAAAGCTTGATTCATCAAAGAACGAAAACGTGTTGTGTAAATATCATCATTATATGGACGAGCATAACCTTTATTTGCTTCTTCAATCCATTCTAAAACTCGTGGATGTGCACCTGAATAATTATCTGACGCAAATCCGATAAATTGTGCCTCTGGATTTTTTGATTCTGGAAACATTTCGTATACCATATCTTCCTCTTTCTACTTCTTTTTACCTATAACCTTAATATGATGATGCTTTCTTATAGCCAATTAAACTTTGATCTGGTTCACCAAAAGGCAAATGCTCAAGTTTTAAATCATTTGTCACAGCTGTCATATAACTCCTAAACATTGGGATACAAAGTAACCCTGGATAAAAGAATCCACCGTAATAAACTTTACCAACACGCATTGCCTTTAAAGGTTGTTGCCAATCGGGATTACCTACAAAAACCGCCGTAGAAGACTGACGTAAGAATCCAATAGACCAGAGATACCAGGCCTCATCTGATGTTCCTGTCTTACCTCCAACATCATACGATCCTATTCCTTCTCCGTTGGCAAGGCCATTTGTCACAGATTTTTTAAAGGCATATTGTAATGTGTTTGCAACATTTTGCTCCAAAACTCTACTACATCCAGGATCTGGACTAGGAATTTCAACATCATCGCTATTTATAATCTTTGATATTCCAACAGGATTACAGTGGATCCCACCAGAAGCCACAGTTGCATAAGTGTTAGCCATAGTTAAAGGAGTTGCATTAACATTCCCGATAATCATTTGTGGTGTTAGATATTTTGGATTAGTAATATCCCCTTTCAGAGAATCAACAAACCCCATATCTTTAGCTGTTTGAGAAATTGAACAAAGCCCTAATACCTGACCCATTTGAATAAATGGAATGTTCCAAGATTTCTCAAGAGCAATCAAAGGAACAGCAGTTGATTTTCCACCATCAGCATTCTTCGGACTCCAACCATATTCAGATTGAGAATTACAAGCAAAAGTATTATTCATAAATGGATAGCGAAGACGTGGCAGACTTTCATTCAATGAATGCCCATGTTTTAGCCAATCGGACAATGTTACAACTTTCATAGTTGATCCTGGAGAGAAGCCACGAGATCCACCTTCTTCAAGACCAACATTGTAGTTAATTGCAGTTGAAGAACCTCTCTGTGTTGCAGAAGGGTCATAAGTTTTATTTTGAGCCATAGCTAAAACTTTACCTGTTCCAGGCTCAACAGTCGTCATAGCTGCTGCTATCCCCGAAGCATCATCTGCAGGAATATAAGAAGAAACCGTTTCTTGTGCATGTTTTTGATAAGTCAAATCCAAAGTTGTTGTAATTTTTAAACCGCCACGATTAATGAAGTTCTGGCGAATCTGCTTGGTTTCACCATATTGAGGATCATTTAAAATTTCATTAATAACGTAATCACAGAAAAATTCTTCACCAACTGCCATTTTACAACCAGTTGGAACATTTGATGGATGTAACATATCTACAACCTTTTGAGCTTTAGCAATTTCGTAATCATTTTCAGTAATATATCCCTGATCTCTCATTTGTTTTAAAGTTAAATCACGTTGCTCTTGGGCAACATCAGGATTTGTAAGGGGATTATAAACAGAAGGAGATTTTGTGATACAAGCAATCAAAGCAGATTCACCTATAGTCAAATCTTTAGCGCTCTTAGAAAAATAATGTCTTGCTGATGCTTCTGCGCCATAAACATTCGGACCGAAAGGAACAACATTCAAATATCCTTCAAGAATTTGATTTTTTGTCATCTTTTGTTCAACCTCGAAAGCATATTTTGCTTCCTTAATTTTACGCATCAAAGAATCTTCCTTAGCTTCGTAAACTCCAATTGGGTCGCCTTCTTGTAGAGCTTGATCGATCAAAACATTCTTGACATATTGCTGAGTTAAAGTTGATCCACCTTGCTGATTTCCGCTACTTGTTTGGACCAAAGCTCTAAGTGTTCCACGAATATCAATTCCGTGATGTTGGTAAAATCTTTGATCTTCACGAGCAATTACAGCATGTTGTAGATTTACAGAAATGTCAGAAAGCTTTACGACAATTCGATCTTGAGTATAAAAAGTTGCTAACTCTGTCTTACCATCATTTGCGTAAAGAGTTGTCGGAGAAGAAAGTGCACCAGAAAGATTTGCTTCTTGAATATTTGCAAAAGCATCATCAGCACCGGTCTTAACCTGATTAAAAGCTAAAGCAAATGGCGAAAGACCGATACCAAGAATCAATCCTCCAACTATCGCTAAAAGGATAAACTTACCAAAAGCCCCTAATCTATTATATATCTTCATAATCAAAAAAGCCCAATAAGAAGGGTCTTGTTACTATGAGAGGAGTAACAAAACGAGAACAAAGAACGTTTCAAACAAAACCTCTTCCTATCGGGAAAATTTTAGACCTGAATTGTTTCAAGTCATCATTAATATTATACAACAAAGGCATTATTTTTAACATAAAATCAGGCTACAATATTTACAATCCTGCCAGGGACAACAATCACTTTTTTAACTGCTTTTCCATCAAGCATTTCCTGAATCCTATCTAGACCTAGAGCAGCTTTCTCCCACTCTTCTTTAGTTGCCGAAACGGACATTTCAAGTTCAGATCTAACTTTACCATTAATCTGAACACCAACTTTGACAGTATCATCTTTCAAATATTTTTCATTAACTTTTGGAAAATCTGCATATGTAATTGTATCAGTGTGACCCAATCTTTGCCAAAGTTCTTCAGCAATATGTGGAGCCAAAGGAGCAGTCATCAAAACAATTGCTTCGGCCGCTTCCCTAGGAACCCATCCTACATTTTTCAAAACTCCTGTTAAACGATTAGCCAAAACAATCAGTTTGGAAATTGCCGTATTAGGACGAATATTTTCCATTTCAACTCTAACCGCCTCAATAGTCTTATTCAAAACTTTATATGTGTCAAAATCGCATTCTTGATCAAGAACAATCAATTCATCGGTTTCTTCATCAACAACTAAACGCCACAATCTTTGTAAATAACGCTGTGCTCCGACAACAGCCCTAGTCTCCCAAGGTCGCGACAAATCTAAAGGCCCCATTGACATTTCATAAATTCTGAAAGTATCTGCTCCATATTTTTCAGCAATTTCATCAGGAGTTACAACATTAAGTAGGGATTTACCCATTTTTCCATATTCCTGGAAAACTTCCTCTCCTTTGTAAAAATATCTAGTAGTTGTTTTAGCTGCAGAAGTAGAAGTATTAGATTCTAAATCTGCAGGCGAAGAGCTTTGCGAAGGCACTGCCTGAGCCGAAGATGACGAAGATACTGCTTCTACTTCTGCAGCTGGAACATATACACCACGAGAATCTGTATACGCATACGCCTGGATATACCCTTGATTAAATAGCTTGTGGAATGGTTCAGGTGAAGAAACATATCCCAAATCAAATAATACTTTATGCCAAAAACGAGCATAAAGCAAATGTAAAACAGCATGCTCAACACCGCCGACATACAAATCCACTCCTCCAGATTTCCCTACAGTTGAATTATGATTGGGGCTAAGCCAATATTTATCCAATTTTGGATCAACTACAGTATCTCCACTCCATTTTGCATTCAAATAACGAAGATAATACCAACAAGATCCTGCCCAATTCGGCATAGTATTTGTTTCTCTTCTAAATTTACGCAAACCTTTTCCGTCCTGCAAATCAAGCTCAACGTAAACCCAATCATCATTTCTCCCAAGCGGTGGCTCTGGTTCTGAATTTTCATCATCAGAATCAAAAGTTCTAGGTTCATAATTAGGCACATCTGGTAACAAAACTGGAAGCATATTATCTGGCAATAAATAAGGAATTCCTTCCTCATCGTAAACAATTGGGAAAGGCTCGCCCCAGTAGCGCTGACGAGAGAATAACCAATCGCGAAGACGATAAGTAGTCGTTCCTTCTCCGCAACCTTTTTCTTCAATCCATTTTATAGCTTCGGGTATACTGACAAATTTTTCATAATTTTCTGCAATCTCAATCTCAAAAGTTTCCGCAAACTCATGATCACGTTTATCATCAGCAGGAACTGCCATAATTGCACCCGTCCCGTAACCCATCAAAACATAATCAGCAATATAAATCGGTAACTGTTTATTATTAATCGGATTGATTGCAAATAAACCAGAAAAAACGCCTGTTTTTTTACCTGCATCTTGCTGTCTATCAACCGCAGATTTAGCTTTTGCTTGCTCTACATAATTAGCCACATCTTCAGTTGCTAGCTGAACTAATGGATGCTCTGGAGCAATTACAGCAAAAGTCGCGCCTCTTAAAGTATCAGGTCGTGTTGTAAAAACTTTTAATTTTTCAGAAATAGTTGTTGATTGCGAATCTGTAACAGAAAATTCTATATATGCACCGTGAGATTTACCAATCCAGTTGTGTTGCATAGCTTTTACTTTTTCGGTCCAATCGAGCATAGCTAAATCAGAATCCAACCTGTCAGCATAAGCAGTAATTCTCATAGACCACTGCTTCATTTTCTTCTTAAAAACTGGGAAATTCCCTCGTTCAGACCGGCCTTCAGCTGTAACTTCCTCATTAGCTAAAACAGTTCCTAACCCTGGACACCAATTAACCGGACTTTCAGAAATATAAGCAAGACGATATTCATTCAATTTGTCTGAAAGCTCTTTGTCTGAAAAACTATCCCACTCAGGATGCTTTTTAATTAACTCGGAAATAGGACGTGCTTTATTTAAATCTTTATCAAAATATGAGTCATAAATTTTAGAAAAAATCCATTGAGTCCAGCGCATATATTCCGGCTCAATTGTTGCAAAAGTTCTAGATGGATCATGAGCTAATCCTAACATAGAAAGCTGATGGCGCATATTTGCCATATTATTCTCAGTATTAATTCTTGGGTGCTGACCTGTCTTAATTGCGTGTTGCTCTGCAGGAAGACCAAAAGCATCATAGCCTAGAGCGTGTAGAACATTTTTGCCAGTCATACGCATAAAACGAGCAGTAACGTCTGTAGCAATATATCCTAGAGGATGTCCAACATGCAACCCCGCTCCAGAAGGGTAAGGAAACATATCCATCACAACATATGGCTCTTTTTTTACTCTAGGATCATCAGGATTAGAATCTGGATCCGGAGTCACAAAAGTATTATTTTCTTTCCAAAATCTTTGCCACTTTGCTTCAATTTTATTTGCTAATCCAGCATCATATCTCATACTAACATTATACCGTTATTCAATTTTTTTCAATACTATTCTTTTTCTGTAGACCTGTTTTTCAGGATTAATATATTTCGGTTTATTATTTTCTTCCAACTTTAAACTAACACCCCAATGTAGACATTTATCTAGACAATATCCAATTGCTGTTAAACTATTTTTAGACACTTTCCCAATTTTTTGCCCCTTTTGAACACTTTCACCTTTAGAAATAAAAGACAAAACAGGAGAATAAGTGGTTTTTAAATTTTTTACTAAAATTGTTATAGTAGGCCTACCTCCAACAATACCTACCCAAGAGACAACCCCACTTGCCGGGGCAAAAACATCATCGCCACTTTCTGCAAGTAAATCAACGCCCCTGTGACCGGCTTGATAATCTCCGATATCATCATCAAAATGATTCTTGATTTTGGGATTAGAATCACTATTGACTGGGAAATTCCAGTGATGTAAACTACATCCCTCTCCCAAATCAGCAATTGCGGGCTTACTGATAAAATTACTTAAAAGCACAATCGAGACAGTTAGACAAAATAAAATAAATATGTTCTTCACTCAAATATTATATAAATTTATCTTTTAAATATAGAGTTTAAAATACCCTAATGTGAACAAGTATTATCTTGACTTTACAAAATTAAATACACAAAATCAAAAATATAAAATTAACGACTAATTGACTCAAGTAAAACCAAAGAGCGTGATTCTAATTTGATCTTTGACCCAGTCTTAACCGGACCTCTTCTCTCACCTACAAAACCATCTGTATATTTTGTGTCAATTACAACTCGCCATTTCTCTTCAATTTTTTTACTATTATCGGCTGCTTTTGGTAAAACAAATTCCATAGGCTCAAAGTGAGCATTGAAAATAATTATAAATGAATCATCAACGATTTCATTACCATACTTATCCCGTTCTGTAATCTTTTTCCCATTCAGATAAACCATCATAGTCTTAGCGAAGAAATTAGACCAATCTTCTGAATCCATAACTGAACCAGTATTATCAAACCAAGCCACATCACCATTACCTTGGAAAAAGTCACGACGGTGAAGAGAGGGGTGCTTCAATCTGAAATGAATTAATTTTGAGGTAAAACGATATAATTCCTCTTTTTCCGACCCATTTTTTCCAGAAAAATCCCAATCCATCCATGTAATTTCATTATCCTGACAGTAAGTATTATTATTACCTTGTTGAGTTCTCATCACCTCATCACCGTGGGCAAGCATAGGAATACCTTGAGAAAGAAATAAAGTTGATAAAAAATTACGTCTTTGTCTTTGACGTAAGGTTAAAACAGCATCATCATCTGTAATTCCTTCAGCACCACAATTCCAAGAGCGATTATTGCTCTCTCCGTCTCTGTTATCTTCACCATTTGCTTCGTTATGCTTGTTATTATAGCTCACTAAATCATTCAAAGTAAAACCATCGTGCGCAGTAATAAAATTAACAGAAGCCACAGGTTTACGTCCAGTCCTAGCGTAAAGGTCTGAAGAGCCTGTAATACGGGTTGCAAATTCAGCTAGAGTAGAATCTTGTGATCTCCAAAAATCCCGAACAACATCACGATATCGTCCATTCCATTCTGACCAAAGAACTGGAAATCCACCAACCTGATAACCACCATCTCCTAGATCCCAAGGTTCTGCGATTAACTTAACTTGCGAAATAATTGGATCTTGATGAACAACATCAAAAAATGCCGAAAGCCTATCAACTTCGTGAAATTGACGTGCTAAAGTAGCAGCTAAATCAAATCTAAACCCATCAACATGCATATCAGTTACCCAATACCGCAAAGAATCAGTAATCAACTGTAATGTTTGAGGAGAACGCATCAGCAAAGAATTACCCGTCCCAGTTGTATCAAAATAATGTTTTTTATCATTTTCTACCAAACGATAATAAGAGCGATTGTCAATCCCCTTAAAAGACAATGTAGGACCCATATGATTTCCTTCTGCTGTGTGATTATAAACAACATCCAGAATTACTTCAATATCATTTTCGTGGAAAGTCCGAACCATTTCTTTAAACTCACGAACTTGTTCACCCTTTTCTCCCGTAGCTGAATATTTATTATGAGGTGCGAAATAACCAATTGTGTTATAGCCCCAATAGTTATTCAATCCCTTTTCAACTAAACTTGGATCATTTACAAACTGATGGACTGGCATCAATTCAACTGCAGTTATACCAAGGTCTTTTAAATATTTAATTACAGAAGGGTAAGCTAAGCCCAAATATGTTCCGCGCAGTGATTCAGGAACTTTTTTAAATAATTCAGTCATCCCTTTTACGTGCAATTCATAAATTATAGTATCTGAATAAGAATGTTTTGGTGAGCGATCGTTGCCCCAATCAAAATACGGTGAAACAACAACAGAATGCATAGTGTGGTCTTTTGAATCTAAAGTATTGACTTCACCAGCTTTATCTTGGTCAAAATAATAAGAATAAAGGGACTCATCCCCGTCAATCATTCCCTCAATTGCTTTAGCATAGGGATCAATTAATAATTTACTTGGATTACATCTATTTCCATTTTGCTCATCATTCGGACCATAAACTCTAAATCCGTAACGCACACCTTCCCCAATTCCAGAAATGCGAATATGCCAAACATGATTATCTTTTTCAATTACATTAATTCTGTGTTCCTTATTATCCCCATCAATTATGCAAAGCTCAACTTTTTCAGCAACTTCAGAAAAAACAGCAAAATTTACTCCAGAGCCATCATAAGTGGCACCTAAAGGAAATGGAGATCCTGAACTAACAATATATTGCATTATTCTTCACCTCTTATTATTTTAACCAATTTTTCTTCTTTATTATCCCACTTTTTAAATGGTTTATCACTTGTAAAAATAGCACCCATTGCTGTTGAAAAACCGGCGCTAACTTGCATCAAAGAATCATTATCCGAATCTTCTATATTTCCTAATCTAGCACCCAAAATTGAAACTGTTGGGTCGTGAGCAACAACTAACATTATTTTTACTTCAGGATGTTTTTCTCCACTTTTCTGAATTCTTTCAAGTAGTTTATCGGCATCTGCCATATATAAAGTTTTTGAAAGTTTAATATTTTCTACTTCTTTA
>JAISHP010000038.1 GCA_031262545.1 Candidatus Ancillula hodotermitis
CTAAGACCGCCCTAGCGGGCTCTGAAGGGGGGAATAAAAATTTGTGCAGCCCTTGGGCTGCGCTGCTTTCGGCGGTTGAAAACCACCATTTGGTGCGTGAAAACACCTTATCCGTCCGCCCGAAAGGATTCGAACCTTCGACCTACGGATTAGAAGTCCGTCGCTCTATCCAGCTGAGCTACGGGCGGATATATTAATATTATACCAAAACTTAACAAACCAAAAACAAAGAAATTCACTCAAATAAACTCAAAATGTTTTTGGGGTACTGACCATAACCACCCCACCCTGCGGGCACCCCTCCACAGGAGGTGAACTAAGTGAATCTACGGGCACCCCTCCACAGGAGGGACACCAAAATAACGACAAATATTTATTTGAGATGGAATTCAAAGTTTGAAGAAAAGAGGGTTGCACGTATTACTCTCACATAAAATTTTAACCCCTTCTGCAAAGCAGGCGGGAATTTTATGTTCGATATTTAAAGCACAGCTTAGCTATGCTTTAGGCACTGCACTTTTCGAAAACGAAGAAGTTCGCTCAAATAAGCTCAATTATACAAGCCAGGTTGTGTAGAAGATACCCACACCCACCGCCGCGCAAAGCCCAGCAATTAACCAAAAACGAATAACAACATTAACTTCTTTCCAGCCAATTAACTCAAAATGGTGATGAATTGGTGCCATTTTGAATACACGCTTGTGTGTTCTCTTGAAGTGAACAACCTGAATAACATCAGACATTACTTCCATTAAATAAACTCCTCCAATAATTAAAGCCAAAAGCTCAGTGTGAGTCAATATTGACATAGATGCAAAAGCCCCACCCAAAGCAAGCGAACCTGTATCTCCCATAAATATTTTAGCAGGACTTGCATTCCACCAAAGAAATCCAAAAAGTGCGCCCATAATTGCCCCTGCAACAAGAGCCAAATCCCAAGGATCACGAACCATATAACAATTGGACATATCATCATTTCCTGTACAAGCTTGACTAAATTGCCAATAACAAATTACAACATAACTCGCAAAAGCAAAAATTGAAATTCCTGTAGCTAGGCCATCCAAACCATCAGTTAAATTGACAGCATTTGTCCAAGCGGTTATTATAAGATTAATAAATATCACAAAAAGAACATAGCAGATAATAGAACCTATGGTTCCGAATTGCAAAAACCACCCGAAATCAAGAAATGTATCACTTGTCCAAGAAATTGAAGTGGAAGCAGGTGTAATTCCATTTGCATCAGCAAATTGTAAAGAAAGTATAGCAAATATGATACCAAGAATTGTTTGCAAAATCATTTTTGCACGAGGAGTCAACCCCTCATTTTGCTGATGACTAATTTTAGCGAAATCATCAATAAAGCCGATTAGACCCATTCCAACCATTAGACCCATAGCCAATAAAGAAGATGGTCTAACAGTTCTATTTTGAGCGAAAAACATCCAAAGTGATCCACAAGTAAACCCTATTACTGAAGAAAAAATAATTATAACACCACCCATTGTCGGAGTGCCACGTTTTGTTAAATGAGATTTAGGACCATCTTGACGAATAAATTGCCCCATTTGACGTTTTGTTAAAAATTTTGTAAAAACAGGAGTTAAAAATAAACACAAAAATAACGATACAGCAGTCGCAATCAACAGAGCAATCAATTAATTTTTTCTCCCAAAGCCAAAATTCCGCTCTTTACGAGCCTTACATTAATATTATAGCAGTCATTTGATATAATTTATAGACTTAATAACATATAAAGAAATGAATATTTTATCTTTTAGGGGATTTAGACCCTTGTCCTGAGCGCATTGAAAGGATATTTGTATCAAAAGAGTAATTAACCTCAGACTCTTCTCTCATCCGCTTAAAACCTAACTCAATCAACCTGTCAAGCAAATCAGAAAAACTAATTCCGCTCGCTTCCCAAAGATAAAAAGCCAAAGATCCAGGAATAGTATTGATTTCATTGATAAATATCCTATTCGTATCAAGATCTTTCATAAAATCGATTCTGCACACTCCCTGGCAATCTAAAACGTGAAATGCTTCGACTGCGATTTTTTGCACAAATTCAGTTTCTTCTTCAGAAATTTCTGCAGGGATTTTTCTCCCAAGAGAAGCCATCCCTTCTCCTTTTGTCTCAGAATCAGAAGATACCATTTTAGAACCAACTAGCAAAACATGATCTGGCAATTTAGGAAATTCATTTTCGGGAATATTATTAATTTTAATTCCTTTAGAACCGTTTTTAGTTCCTCCTCCACCTAAATATTTATTCTCGTAGCTCAGAATTTCACCGGCACCAAGAGGTTCTTCACAAACAGATGCTTGTGCGAAATCATGATCTCCTAAAACAGAGCAATTGATTTCCTTCAAATTTGTAATTGCCGGTTCAATCAAAACCCTTCGAGCAAAAAGAAAAGCGTAATCTAGGGCTAAATCTAACTCATCTGAAGAATGTGCTAACTTAATCCCCACACTTGAACCTAAATTTGCAGGCTTAACAATTACAGGAAATTCAAACTTCCCCATAATTTCCTGTTTCATTTCATCATAACCATATTTATACTTTTGAATATCGAAAAGCAACCCATCAAGAACGGGAATCTCAGCTCGTTGTAAAACATTCTTAGCAAAAAACTTATCCATACAAAGAGCAGAAGACATTACATCTGGACCAACAAAAGGTAAATTGTAAGTTTTAATAAATCCAGCCAGTGCTCCATCTTCAGTATTTGTCCCGTGCACAACTGGAAAGACAATATCGACTAACTGTTCATTTTTTTGAGAATTTTTACTATTTTGATCTAATTTATCGCTACCGACACTAACTAATTTGCTTCTATCCCTAGAAATCAAATATGAAATATTTCCCTTAGTGCAAAAATCGACTTGTTGGCAATTTTGAAGCATTTTTGGAATATCTTTAAAATTATCTACACTAAAAAGCTCTTGCCCAACATACATTTGATTATTTTTTGAAATATAAAGAGGGATAATATTATATTTATCTTGATCTAAAGCTTCAATAACTTGACTTGCAGAAAGAACAGAAATTTCATGTTCAACAGATTTTCCACCAAAAGCTACAACGACATTGATTTTCACGCCTTACCTCCACTGTAATTATCAGGCAAATCATTTTCAATCAAGATAGCACGTTTTTTAGTTGTTTCGTAGCTATGAGCACGAGCTAGTGCCTCAACAACAGTATCTGTAATTATCATATCCCCAGTAAATTTTGAGTCAGCCAAACCTTGTTGAATTGATTTTGTCTGGAGGTCGCCAACCAAAATAACGACATCACAAATTCCCGCTGCATATTTTCCAAATTCTTGATTATAATAATCCTCTTTTGCCCCTAATTCAACCATTCCCGGAGTAACAAGAATTTTTAATCTATCAAAAAATAATCCAAGAGTATCAATCGCAGCCTTTGATCCATCAGGGTTTGAATTAAAAGCATCGTCCAGAATCAACGTTTCACCAACTTTCTTTAAGCTTAATCTGTGCTCAACTGATTTAATTTTTCTCAATTCGTAACGAATATCAGCATCTTCAACACCGAGATATTTAGCAACAGCAATTGCACCTGCCAAATTTGTAACATTGTGAACCCCCAAAAGCGGGGTAGATAATTTTTCTAAGTTAGCTGATTTTTTCAAGCTATTCAAATTATTTTTATTCAAACTATTAAAGTAATCAGAAAAAATAATATCAAATTTTGTGCCTAAGGAATTTGCTCCTATTTTAGCGCCTAAAACATCCGCCCCTTCTTTTGTTCCATACTTCACAAAAGTTTGATTCAATGTTGGAATTTTTTCTTGAATGTGTGAATTATCAAAATTTAAAAATACTGGACCTTTACCTCTAACAGCATCAGCTAATTCAAATTTAGTTTTTAAAATATTATTCAAAGAACCAAAAGTTTCTAAATGCTGCTCAGCAATAGCAGTAATTATACCTATAGTTGGGTTGACTATATCACAAAGCTCTTTAATCTCGCCAACTTTTTTAGCACCCATTTCACAAACAAATATTTCATGATAACTTCTCAAATCGTTACGAATTGTCTTAACAATCCCCATTGGAGTATTGTAGCTAGCTGGTGTCATCAAAACATTATATTTAGAATTAAGTAATTTTGTTAAATAATTTTTTACACCAGTTTTACCATAACTCCCTGTAATTCCAATTACTAAAAGATCTGGTGAAGCTTTTAAAATTCGTTTAGCATCTTTAATATACCAATTTCTGATATAAGATTCTATCGGGTAATTTATCCAATTAGCAAAAATAGGTGCAAAGAAGAAAACAACTGCCAAGAAAATCACAAACCAAGAACTAACCAAAAACGATAGCAACAAAGAAAGTATCAGCAATATTTCAATTGTAGCTTCTAATCTTTTTACCCTTGATGTCCAAACTAAAGGTTTCTTGGCTTTTTTGACTTGTCTAACTTTGAATACGGTTTTTACAAAATTTCCTTCGCGAGAAAACCAATCAAGATGTTCTTTAGTGTCATAAGAATTCAATTGAAACATATGTAAATAAGGCAATTCCAAAATAGAAATAATTAATAAAATTACAATAAATAGCAATACTAACAGACTTCCCGACATCATTACAAAAAGGCCTCCAAAATCTTAATAAAAGCTAATTCATCTCCGCCTAAAGATTTGTTTGCAAAACTATAGTGCCCAGAATTTTTGATTACAACAAGAGCAGCATCTCCTCCCGCCTCATTTATTTTTTTCTCCATCAGAAGTCCATCAGAAACAGGTGTATCTTGATCAAGTTGACCCCAAATTAATAGAGTTGGAATTTTAATATTTGATAAACAGTGTTCTAAATCTTCATTAATAACTTTTACAAAAATAGGTTTCATAACTTCACTAGCTGCTTTATAATCAACAGAAGAACGGTTAGATTGAATCTGTTTAAAATATTTTGGATTAATTAATTTTACAAAAGTTTTATCAAAATATTTATATTTTAGCGATCCTAATTTTTGTTTAACTGTTGGTTTTCGACTTCGAACACCAGCTGAATCAACTAGAACTATTTTAGAAATATGATTTTTAATAAATTGATATTCACTATTTGCCTTATTTTTTTGAGAATAAGATAAATCACCAATTAATTTCAATATTACTCTTCCACCAAAAGAGTGTCCAACCAAAACGATTTCTTCAATTTCTCTATTATTTGCTTGCAGTTTTGCAATAGCTTTGCTAATAGTATTTACTGTCAGATCAGTATATTCGGAAACTCCCCAACCAGAGTCGCTCTCCGGTTCTGACGAACCACCCATCCCAGGAAAATCAAAAGCAAAAATATGATTACTTTTTGCAACTGATTCCATGGTTGATCTCCAAAGTTCAGAATTAGACATCCAGCCGTGCAAAAAGACAATCAATTTTTTAGAAGTAGAACTTGATGGAGGATCAAGATAATCTGAAACGCTACTCAACGAATCAAGTTTGTATTCCAAAAAAACCTCCAAAAATAACTTTAAAATATATATAAACAGCTACAAACTAGCTTTACTATATTATATCATTTTGCAAGTTCAGACCAGCCTTTAGCAAGCTGCTGACGGGTATCATCTAATAATGTTGGAAGAGCTTTGGTTTGCCCGATAATTGGAAAAAAGTTAGCATCGCCTTTCCAACGAGGAACAATATGTTGATGAAGATGTGCCGCAATCCCTGCCCCAGCTACTTCCCCTTGATTCATTCCAAGATTGAACCCATCAGGATTCAAGACGTAGCGAACTACTTTAAGTGCATTTGAAGTTAATTCAGCAATCTCAATTCTTTCCGCATCGGTTGCTTCTTCATAAAGAGAAACATGACGATACGGGCAAACTAATAAGTGTGCTGTATTATAAGGAAAAAGATTCAAAAGAACATATGCCAATTTGCCACGATAAACAATCAAGCCCTCTTCATCAGTTTTTTCTGGTGCCACGCAAAAAGGACAACTATCCTTCCCTTCTTTACCGCGATTGTCATCAGAATCAATATAAACCATACGATGAGGAACCCAAAGTCTTTCAAATTTATCCTCTTGCCGATTAAACTCATCTTTACCTTCAATAGCTACTTGATTATCTACGCTCATAAATATATTATACTTTCACTTTAGGGCAGTGATGTAAAAAAAGCAGTTCCTGCCTGCGAATTTAAGCTGTAAGGTCGAATAAATTTATAATATGGACACCATCTTCACGAGTATAACTAGGGCCAGTTGCAACAAGCACTGCCATAAACTCTGGCTCTGTTTCAATTTTATTGACCGCATTTTGTAATCCTGTAACATAGAAGTTAATATTATCTGGCTTGCTAGAAAGTTTCACCTCGATTGCCGCCCATTTCATTGCCTTTTTTAGCACAATGTCTATTTCTGCTTCATCAGAATCATGATAAGCCCTAAGTTCAATGCCTGAATTTTGTGCATAAACCGACACATCTCTCCACGCTAATGATTCAAACAGTATTCCAAAAGTATTTCTATCCTTCAATATATCATCAATACCTATTTCCAATGACGCTACAGCTAATGAAGGATCAACCAAATGTCTTTTTGGTGATTTACGAATTGTTGAACTTGAACGAATTGAAGGGCTCCATTCTTTCTGTTCGTGATATATCCAGATTCTCTTCAAAGCATCTAAATATGATTTTAATGTTTTGGGATTTATCGATTCTCCATAATTTTTCGTATCAGACTGCAAAGTTTTATCGCTTACATAAGAAGCATCGTTACGACTTAAGGAATAAACCAATGCTTCAACTTTGCTTGGATCTCTTTTTACACCATCTACCGTGATAATATCAGCAGAACATACAGACCTAATATAATTTTTGTTCATCATTATACATTGTTCTGTAGATAGATTTAGATTAATTGGCCATCCCCCTCTGCATATCTGCTCTGCCACATCTCTTTCAGTGTTATTATAAAAATCAACACTGGGGATTTTTTCTCCTTCCCATAAAGATTTAAGTGAAATAGATTTAGTTCCAAACCCTGTCTCAGAGGATGTCATTGGAAACATCTTAACCCTTGCAAACCGCCCCGCCCCGCTATGCCTTGTTTCATCATCTGTTGGTGTAGCTGACCCAGACAGGATATATTGCCCAAATTCATTATTCCTATCTACTTCTGCGCGGATTACATTCCATGTATCTGGAACAAGCTGCCACTCATCTACTAAATGCGGTTTTTTACCAGAAAGAACAACCTCGGGATTTGCCTCTACCTGTCTTCTTAAAGCAGTAGATTCATCTAATCTAATTGAGCTATTGGCTAATTGCATAGACGTCGAAGTCTTTCCACAAGCTTTCGGACCTTCTATGACAACAGCTTTTGCAAACCCTAAAGAATCTTCAACACTCTTTTCAGCCAGTCGATTAATGTAATCCATTTAAACATTATATCACTACTCAAAAAAGTGGTAATAAGATACCAAATAATTGACATAAAAGTCGTTATTTCTATTTTTCAAAGAATATAGTTTTGCTTTAAAGCCTATAAATCCCAAACAGAACTTGCTGGCATTGTTAATATTCCATCCTCAAAAGTCTTTGTCTCCTGCCCAGTGTAAAGGACTATCCCATATTTCATTTTAGAACCATATTTATTTTTAGTGCTCATAGTAGCAATACTATAGCACAATCAACATTATTTCGTAAAATTTATATATTCAAAAAACGTAACAAAATATATTCTATAACACCCACAATAACAGAAAATAATAGAATTAACAATTTATCAACTAATGTTCCTACAATTCCAAAAATATTTCCACCAAAAAATAATATTGTCAACTGAACGAAAAATATTATTATATAGATCAACACAAATAACCCCTTTGGCTTGCTTATTTTTTGATCATTTTTATAACCAATTTTTCGGCAGATCAATCCAGTTGCAAGTGAACAAAAAACAAAAACCATAAAATAACAAGTTCTCTTTAAAATATCAGGAACAGAATTTCCGAAAATAATAACCATTCCAAAGATAGTAACAAAAATACTACTAATAATAATTACTTTTTTCATTTGGTTCGTGATAATACTTTCATCGCGTGGAATTGGCTTATTTTTCATATATTCACTAGATGCGAGTTCTGACCCAAAAGCTATTGCCGCCAAAGTATCCATAATAATATTAATCCAAAGTATTTGAACTATGGATAGAGGTTCAAGAAATCCTAAAAGTGGCGCGATAAATGAAATAATAACTGCGGCAACATTTATTGACAACTGAAACGTCAAAAATCTTCTAATGTTAACAAAAACAGTTCTCCCATATAGAACAGACTTAACAATTGAGTTAAAGTTATTATCAAGAATTACTATATCGCTTGCATCTTTGGCGATCTCGGTTCCAGACCCCATTGAAAATCCAACATCTGCCTTTTTGATAGCTGATGAATCGTTAACGCCATCACCAGTCATTCCAACGACCATATTTAATTTTTCAGCTATTTCAACAATCCGATATTTATCTGAGGGAATCGCACGGGCAACAACTTTTATCCTTTTAAGGTTCTTCGAAATTTCAGAATCTGACATCAAATTCAATTCTTTAGATGTCACAACCAAATCTTCAGAGTTTTTCAAAATTCCAGTCTCATTAGCAATTGCTTTAGCTGTTTCTAAACGATCACCAGTGACCATCACAACTTGAATTCCTGCGACTTGAGCCGTTTCGACAGCTGTCTTTGCTTCAGGACGAATTTCATCCCTAATTGCAAAAATTCCAATCAACTCCCATTCGTTTGCGTTTAAATTATTTACATCAAATAAAGTATTGTTGCTTTTAATTACCGCTATTGTCCGGATGCACTTATCTGCCAAATCGTTATTTAAATTCTGAATATTTTGGACTTGTTCTTTTGATTTATTAGAACAAAGAGGTAATAGAATTTCTGGTGCACCCTTTAGAAACGAACCATAATCTAAACTTATACCACTAAATTTTAACCGTGAGTTGAAAGCTAATTGTTTCAATATTTCACACTTATCAGAATTTTTATTTCTTATATTTTTAGAAATGAAATGCAACATTGCCTGTTCTGTTGTATTCCCTCCTATAATTTTGTTTGATGAGCAAATTGATTCAGAATTCATAACTACACCCAAAAAAAGATCATTTTGAATATCATTAGGAATGTCAGAAAAATTCAAATATTTATTACATTCTTTATCATAAAATCCTATTGTCTTCAAATTTCCTGTTGTTAGCGTTCCAGTTTTATCAGTGCAAAGAAAATTAATTGATCCAGCTGCTTCAACCCCTGATAATTTACGAATCAAAACTTTATCATTCAGCATGTTTCTCATATTCAAAGACGAGACAAAAGAACTGGCAAGAGGCAGACCTTCTGGACAAGCCATAACGCATATAGCAACAGCTAACATCAATCCTTCGACGATTGTCGACCCAACATTAACAACTGTAAAATTCTCATAGCGTTCAAACAGCAAATCCCGCAAAAGAAACATTAAAAAAATCAAGATTGCACCTATATATCCAAATATTGAAATTTGCTTAGCCAACTTACCTAATTTCAATTGTAATGGTGACAATCTATTATTATCCTCACTCAGACCTTGAGCAATTTGTCCATACATAGTATCAACACCAACTTTATCGGCGACCAAAGTACAAAAATTCTCAGTTACCACCGATCCTCTAAAAAGCGAATATTCATCCAAAAGATCTGGTGAAACTATCTTAGAAAAATTTTTAATTTTACAAACTGACTTATTCTCTCCATTTAAAGAACTTTGATTAACATTAATTTTCCCTTCAATAATATGTCCATCCACAGGAATAATATCCCCTGAATGAACTACGATAACGTCACCTTCAACAATATCATCGATCAAAGTCTTTTGCACTTCCCCATCACGATACACTTCACAATACACCTTATCATTTTCAGCTTTTAATTCTTGAAAGCTTGATTCGTTAGAGTATTCTGATACTGAAGAAACTAAAATTGACAGTAAGATTGCAATCAAAATACCAACAGCTTCATACCAGTTACTTTTGCCTGTCAAAACAAATATCAAGTCAATGGCAAAAGCAATTAAAAGGATTTTCATAATCGGATCATCAAGATTACCTAAAATAACCTTACCGAAGGATTTTCTTTTTATTTTTGGCAAAGAGTTATTTTTTGTTTTTTTAGCAACCTCTTCACTAGATAACCCAATCATTTACTCACAAATCCCATTCCCGACCTCCTTTTTTACAATGGATTGTTTAAATCTTTGAATGGTGTATCTATTCCGAAATTAGTTCCGGTTTCATCTAGGCCATATTTTTCCAAATAAGCCCTAAACCCAATTCCATATTCATCTTGTCTTTGTAATGTAAAATTAACCTCATATCTAGCCTTTTGAAATTCTTTGATATTAAAAAGATATTGAATTTCTGCCCATTTCGCCATACCCTCATATAGCGGCAAATTTGCAGCTTTTCCATATCTTCGTGAAATGCGTTTTTCATCCCAGTTCTGATATTGCCAAATGTGTGTTAACTCATGTGCCATTGTCGCTATTGCCGGTAAAGCAGGAGAACCATTTTCAATCATCAATAAATATGGACCTTCTTTACGTTGACTTTTCCGTTTTGGAGTTTGAGCAAATCCTAAAATTCTTCCACTAAACCCTTTTTGAGTTGCTTGAAATCTCGTACCTGCCGCTTTATGAAGCTCTTTTGAATTGACCATTTTAACAGTAATATTTCGTCTAATGCCAATATTAAAAAAACTTTCTAAGTTTCGCACAACTTGAACATAAATTCTCTCAAATTCTTCCTGATCTTTAATAACCGTTTTTGAACATCTAATACATCTCGTTCTTCCATCATGCAATCTATCATACTCAACATGACTCAACGGTCTCATACAAAAATCACATAAATCTGAGCTTTGGATTTTCTCTAACCGAGCTTGTTCGGCAAACTCGTTAATCAAATCTATAAAATCTTGCACCCCATCATCTTTATCATTTGTTTGAAGAATTTTTTCAATCTGCTGTCCGTATTTGACACCATCTTGTTCTAATTCTTTATAACTGGGTAGAAATTTTTCTTGTAAAAAAACAATATATTGTTTCAAGCAACTATCACTATCAGTAACAAAATCAATTTGCGAGCCTATTGCATTGAAAATAGCAACTTGAGTTGCAAATGAATAATCAAGGACAAATTGTGTAATATCTTCATTTGAAAAATCTTTATTCTTTCTTGCCTGTTCCAAATAGTTGTGCTGAACCCCAAAAACACTTAATTCTTCTATGGTTTTTTCAACATTAATCATTCTTTTTTCTTGACCGTAGTTTAAATATTTCGGAGGAATATATTCTTTTCTATCTTGATAAATATTGTTCCAAAATACATCACATATTTTCTGCGCTTCCTCTTCTATTTCCTTATTGTCCAAGAGATGAGCCATCAAACGAATTCTTTCAAAAATTTGATGAGAATAAACAGGTAAGAATAAATCTATAATAGCATTACTAGCAATCTCAATAATTTCATTATTCACTTTGGCCTTCTTCCTTTAGCGAGTTGTCCTCTACTTTTTGATTAGGTTTGTTATTTTTATTTAAAATATCCTTAACTTTATTTGTTGTTTTAACACCTTTTGTCTGAGAGAGTTTTTCTGTTAATCTATTGCCAATTTCAATCATTTCCCAATTCCACTGTTCATAAGTTTTACCATCAACTTTTCCTAATCTTTGAAAATATAATTTTACACGCTTAAAAATTGATAATTTTTTGGTTCTTGGAGTATTAACTAAAGAATTTTGAGGGCTATCATTTACACCATCTTTTCCGTATTTTCTATCTTTTCCATGTAATTTACGATCTATTTGACTTCTAATCTTACTAATTTCACCCATTTTTTCAATCATTTGATTTTCAAGATTTGGCTGCCAATTATCAGGTAATTTAATTTTTTGGTTTTTTAAATCCGCAACCGATTTAGGCGCCTCTTGTGCTTCCTGATACCACTTCAAGTAACTATAAACAATCCCCATAAGTCTTTCTAAATTACCCACTACAGCCTCAAGAAGTCCCAAATCCATATCAGAATCTTCAACAATAAAAATAGAATTAGACAAGTCTTCAGGCTTACAACTTTTTCCAACCTCTAAATCAGGAACTAAATTTGACAAACTATCAGATTTTTTATTTCTCAATGTTGTTGCAAAAATATAAAAATAATCATAAGGGAAAATTGTTCTAAAAATTTCATTAAGAAGTAAACAAATTGATTCTCGTTCTGCATCTTCAATTTTTTTATTAAATTTAATCTGTTCAACAGTTTTGAGTGAATAATTACGAATATTTGGATTTTCAAACTCTGTTTTACGAGATTGCTCTAAATTATTCAAATCTTCCATTTCGTAATAACCATTATTTTTAATTCCAAAATCAACCTCTAATAGTCTAAGAGAATAATTTGAATAATTTATTACACCAGTTTCACTATTATCCACACTATATTCTACAATTTTCATTGTTTTTATATTGCGATACTGCAATCTTGATTCAATTCTGTCTGATGCTCTCTTGAGAGCAACACCTTCTTTAGGGGTAATTGCATCAATAAAGTAATATTTCCCACTGAAGGTAATATATTGTTTAGGTTGATAACGCTGATGAACCAATCCATAAAGTTTAGAGCCGATATAATTATCTCCCGAAACTTCCTCTTCATCATAAAAATACACAGGTGTAATATTTTCTAAAAATTTTTTAATCTGATTATCGCTTATATCTAATGTTGACTTATCCCATGTGATTTTTGTTCCATTCTTAAACTCTCTACCGTTACTATCTAATTCATAGACATCTTCAATAATTATTTATTTCTCATCTGTTATTTCGTTTTTTTCTATTTTAAAATATTTTTCAAATAATTCAAGAATTTTATCAACCCCTTTTTCAGATAGGTATTTAACACCATAAATATCTAATTCTTTTTCTATTTGAGAATCTAAAACATACCCACTCATCATTTTAAACGCTATTTTATACGTCAAATTACGTTCTGAGCGAACAAAATCAGAAGTAATAGCCGGTATAGCTTTATTATCATTAATAAAAATCTTCTGATTTGCAATCATATACGATCTTAGAAGATAATTGTGGCTAATTACATTAATAAAATTCTGCTCTATACCTCGACATTTAAATAAATTAATTATTTGATAAGCATTAGATATCTCGTCTTCAACAATTGTAAAACTATTATTTTTTTGGACTGCTGACCACATATCAGCTTTAGCATTTAAATGTAAAGACAAAGCTTCTTGTGTTTGATCAATTTCAGCATACTCAGTTATTGCTGGGTAGTATTGCCCAGCTATCCACTTCATATCAGTCACAGGGAATTGTTCATTAGCAAACCAGTCCACTTCACTAACTTGATTTTTAATCGCAGTAGTAGCAATTTCAGTCCCCATCCCTAAATATCTAGAAATGGATGGCAAAATTTTTGCTTGCATATTATCATTTTCAGAATTTGTTTCACTTCGCCAAATTAATTCAGAAGAACTTGAGGTTGGCAAAGAAGGAGCAAAAACTTCAACAAACTCTTGTTGAAGAACATGCGAAAGGCTATCAACCAACCCATCTCGTAAAGAATCTATAGCGACTATTGATGACTTTATTTTCCCGGTATTACAAAGTTCAGCAACAACATTTAATCCAATTTGTCCTGTAGCAAGAATTTGAGAAGGATTAACTAATAAAATTAATCCCACAGAATCAAAAAAACTTTTATTTGCTTCTATAATACCAGAATTATACAATTCGCTAAATCTAAGAATCCCGATCTCATAATTATCCATCGTATCTTGATTGATATTTTCAATTCTCCACAAATTAGGAATATGAGAAATTTCTTCAAATCCATTACTTAACCAATCTCTAAAATCTTTTTCTGATGAATCTGAACCTAAAACGACTAAAATATTTTCTTTCTCTAGCAATCTCAAATATATTGGGAAAAGAACATATTCTGTCAAATCTCTATAAAAAGGATTAGCCACCAAAACATTCTTTTTGAGCATAATGTTATCTGACATTAACAAATAATTAACATTCAAATTTTTACCAGACTGTTTTAATCCGCTATAATAAATACCAGCAAGTTTTTCGTATTTATTTTCAGATTGACTAAATCTATCTAGAATGTCAAAACTACTTTGAGAATCTTTAGAAGACTGAATAACTTCATTGCTAACAATTCTACTTGGAAAAATCTTTTGAAAAACATTACGTAAAGAATCATAATTTACAATTCTATTTGAATAATCATCTTCCCCATAAAATTCTTCTTTTTCATCTTGAGACGGAGAACCCAAGAAATAAAGAATTTCTTCTAAAGCAATTAAAATCAGCACCGGATAAAACCCAACAAATTGAAGAGCTGAATCCGAATTACTCATTTCACTCGCAAAATAAAACATCAACCCTAGAGCCACAAATACGTAGACTATTTGATACATTTTACGAACAAACAAAAACCGGTTTCTAAGAAACCATTTTTTTGTATCTTCTCTAAAAACAAAAAATAGCTCAATAATTCCAGAATTCTGCAACTCTATTTTTCGAAAAAGTCGATCAAAAATCGGGATATAAATTCGCTTTAAAAAGATAAAAATCCAAATTGTAATTAAATTTAGTAACAAAACAAAGTTAACTGGTGACATAATCCAATTCACTAAACTATTAAGAATGTTTTGTAAAAAAGGAGTACTAAGCCCGGCAATAGATTGATGTGCCAAGCCTGCTAATTGATTAAACCAACTATAAATTACCTCAAAAAAATGATACAAGAAGGTATAGAAAAACACAATATACAAAATTGCTAGAATTGGTGAAAATAGAGATCCACAAAATAATTTTTTCTCGCTAACTGAATTTACAAATAAACTGACAGGCCAACGAGGATTTCGTTTAATAGCCCAGACATTCATAGCCTTTTTTATAGAGCCGCAAATAACAATTGTTAATCCTATAACTTTTAAAATAAACATCAAAGCACTAAACATTTTTACCCTTTTTAAATCTTATCCTTGTCGAAATTAGGTTCCCAAATGACTTCTTTTTCTAAGCATATTTTTTTAACAAAAGGATAAATACTTTTAACCTCTTCACCAGACATACCAAAAGGGATTCTTAAATCTCTTGTTTCTAATTCTAAAGCACGGTATTCCCAAAATTCATTATTTTCATTAACTGATAAATTTGCATTATAATCGTTCTGAACAGATCCTAAAGCGCCATAAGTTAATAATAATTCTTTATCAAATTTTTTTGAGCCAAGTAGATCATGCTTAAAATGAAAAAACTTTCTTCTACGAATATATTTAACAT
>JAISHP010000042.1 GCA_031262545.1 Candidatus Ancillula hodotermitis
CAATTGTTTGATCTGATCCATCTTCGCATTTCTTTACTAAATATTTAGCTTTTGAGTGATCCCCATCAGCATGTGTATAACCCGAGAATTCAAGCATAGATGTTGAAATTTGAAGTTGAACAGTTGGTTGCTTTACTCCATTAGTTCCAGTTGGTTTAACACAATTTACATCATCTGCAGAAACTGCTTCATTATAAATACACTTAGCAGGTTCTGCTGGCACTGGAGTTGGATTTGGATCAGGGACACCTGAATCTACATTGGTCTTGTTGTGGAAATTTATAATAACATTTTGATCTGTTCCAGTCCACCAATTCCAAGATTGAATTCTTGAAGCTGGTTGCTGTTCTACATATTCAACATCTGTAGCAGCTGCTTTTTCATCAGCAAAATATTGAACTTTTGCTTTCCCGTTAGCGAAAGAAACTACATAATAACCTTCCATAGGTGTAATCCCACCCAAAAGATCTGCTTTTTCTCCGACACCTGTTTGAGTAAACTTATAAGAAACAGAAGAATCAACAGTTAATTGAGCTGAAACACCATTTCCCCAGTCCCCTGAGAATAAATTTGGAATTGATTCATCAGATGTAGCCCATCCTTCTGTGCAAACGCCATCTTTAATTTCAGACAAACAAGATTGAACTTGAAATTTTGCACCATTTCCATCTGTTGTATTAGTCCAATTATATTCTGGCTTCTGTAAATCAGAATCAAGAATTTCAGTCCCATATTGATCTGTCAAGAAATATTTCACTTGAACAGTAGCAGACTGAGCAGCCTTAGCCATTGGAGTTGATACTAGAGCCATAGCAAATACCATGGCAAGCGCAGCAACCATTACAGCAACTGCAGAGAATTTATTTGATTTCATTTCATACTTCATATACATATATTATAGTATATTCTATTTCCCAAAAATGTTGATTTTCGCTATATGTTATTAAGTGTTATTTTTATGTAATGTTTGTTATTTTTGTTGCAATCTATGCTGCTTATCAGTTTCAATACAGGAATCAACAATCGGCTGAAGTGCTCCATCCATAACCTGATCTAAATTATAAGCTTTATAACCTGTTCTGTGGTCAGCAATTCTATTTTCTGGAAAATTATATGTTCTAATTCTTTCCGAGCGATCGGCCGTTCTAACTTGAGACAATCTCATTTCTGAATTTTTTGCCTGCTCTTCTTCTTTTTGCTTTTGAATTAACCTTGATTTCAAAACTTTCATAGCAGCAGCTCTATTTTGAATTTGATTTTTTTCATTCTGCATAGATACCACTATTCCAGTTGGAATATGTGTAATTCTCACTGCTGAATCAGTTGTGTTAACGCATTGACCTCCAGGTCCACTTGCCCGAAAGACATCAATTTTTAAATCATTTTGATCAATCTCAATTTCACCTTCATCTTCATCTGCTTCAGGATAGACATATACCCCACTGGCAGAAGTATGAATTCTTCCTTGAGATTCCGTAACTGGTACTCTTTGAACTCTGTGAACTCCGCCTTCATATTTTAAATTTGCCCAAACTCCTTCTTCAGGAGGAAATTGAGATTTTGGATTCCTAAAAGCACAAGAAACATCTTTATAGCCACCAACATCATTCCAAGACTCATGCAAAATTTCAGATTTCCAACCTTTAGAATCTGCATATTTCATATACATACGTAACAAATCAGCTGAGAACAAGGCTGCCTCATCCCCACCAGCACCTGCTTTGATCTCCATAACTATATCACGAGAATCATCTTCATCTCTTGGTAATAAAACTTCTTCTAGTTTTTCCCTAGCAGCATTTAATTTAGGAACAATTGCTTCCGCTTCTGCCTTAAATTCATCATCAACTTCCGCTAACTCAAGAGCAGCTTTTCTATCTTCATCAAGTTTTTTCCATGCCTTGTAAGCTGAAACAACTTGTCCTAATGCTGCATATCTACGCCCTAATCTACGAGCTAAATTTTGATTAGATTGAGTTGCAGGATCTGAAAGTTGCTTTTCAATGTCTAAAAACTCTTGATAAGCCGCCTCAGCCTTTTCAAATCCTGCACTCATTATTCTAATCTCATTTCTTATTTGATCTAATTTATATTCTTTTTATAATTCAAACACTTCAATTAAACTCACAAAAATCTATTTAAAAATTTGATAATTTTGAATTTTCTTCTTGAGTGATGCTGACCTTAAGGTCTGCCCCGAAAGAAAAAATTTAAAAGTGCGAATTTTACTTAGATTTTTTAGCTGCCTTTGCGGCATTAAACTTAGCATACCTTGCTTCAAACTTAGCAACACGTCCACCAGTATCAAGAATCTTCTGCTTACCAGTGAAGAATGGATGACATTTATTGCAAACCTCAACGCGAATTTCACCTGATTTTACTGTTGAACGAGTATCAAACTCATTACCGCATGAGCAAGACACGTGTGTTGGGACATACTCTGGATGTATATCTTTTTTCATTATTTTCTCCTTTATTTGCTGGGTCCGCTTGTATTTCTCTACCTCACATCAGTAGGCACCAGCGGTGAACCAGTATTATCAACATTATAACAATTTAACTATCTACTTGTCAAGGGTAAAAATACGGTATAGTGAGATAATGTATATATGAAAAAAATTGGTATTATTGGTCTTGGGCTCATTGGAGGTTCAATTGCAAGGCATTTGATAGCCCAAAAATCAGAATTAAATCCAATTGATATCTATATCTGGAATCATTCTGACCGAATGTATCCTGAAGTGAATTCTCTTGGTGCGATTAGTTGTAAGTCCCTTTCAGATTTATTTTCAAATCAGCCCGACTTAGTTTTTATTTGCACACCAATTGAAAATTTAGATGATACCTTTTCTAGGATTGCAAATATTCTAGAGTTTCAAAACAATACCACCACAATTATTGCCGATATCGCTAGTGTTAAAGAATATCCACGCCAATTAGCTGACAAATATTCACTTAGCCAGCAATATATTGGAGTGCACCCTATGTTTGGGACGGAAAAAACCGGTTGGGAAAATTCATCAGCCGAAATGGGAAATAATGCCACATGGGCAATTTGCCCTGCTCTCAACGATAAATCAAGAGTTCTGGGCAGTAAAGTCAGTAAATTTATCAGAGAAAATTTATCTGGAAAAACTATTACATTAGACGCCAAAGAACACGATAAAGCTGTAGCCTACTCATCTCATCTTCCTCATATTTTTGCCTATGAACTTGCCGCTCAGGTCTGTGAACCTGATTTAAGCGATAGAGAACAACTTCTTGTTGAAAAACTTTCCGCCGGTTCTTATCACGGAATTACTCGTGTTGCACAAGGGAATGAAAAAATGTTTGAAGGAATGTTGACTTACAATCGTCACAATTTAGCTGATAGACTAGATGAAATCATTAACGACTTTACCAGACTTCGTAATACTCTAAAAATAGGTCAAGACCACCGCTTGAAACAAGATATTTACCACTTTATTCACCGTTCAGATAAATTTCGCCAGGGAACTCAGAATAATAAAGAGGAAAATCAAACTAATAATGATAACACAATTACTCCAATTTATAGGCACAAAGCAGATGGTTGGGTCAATTGTCAGTGCGGCAGACAACACTGGGGGTTAAACGGCGCAGCTGGCCTTTTACTCTTTCGCTTTGTAGAATCCGAAAATTCGTCATCTTCGCCGAAGGCAGTACTCAAGCACAGCACTTCGTCTGCAGATTTAGACTTTTCAAATTCTACTTCAGCTTCTTTATCCGAAAATTCGTCATCTTCACAAAATATTTCAATCAACAACATTGAACTTCTTCTTCAACACAGAGCGCTTTGGACAGCAGAAGGAGGAACTTGGGGAACTCCAGGTGGTGCAATTGACAAAGATGAAACTCCCGTTGAAGGAGGAATTAGAGAGGCCCACGAAGAAGCGGGTGTCTACCCTGAGGATATTAAAATTCTTGAAACTGTTACCAGAGATCACGGCGATTGGGCTTACACAACTGTAATTGGACGTGAAAAACCTGGACATACCGTAATTCCTCAATGCACAGATCAAGAATCTTTAGAAGTAAAATGGGTTCCTGTCTCAGAAATTCTTAAAGAAAATTCTGAATACACCCTCCTTAAAGCATTTGGTAAAGAATTACCAGAACTTCTTGAAATAATTTTAAAATATCACCCAACTATATAATATATAAGTATGGTTTTAGCTTTTGTCCTTTATTTTTCTCTTTTAACAATTCTTGGATTTATCGGCTTTAAAAAAATTAAAACTACAGATGATTATATTTTAGGCTCCAGATCAAATGGAACTTTCGCTGGTGCACTTTCAGCAGAAGCAAGTGATATGTCAGCTTGGCTCTTTATGGGGCTACCTGGTTCAATCTATCTTGCAGGAACTGGACAAGCTTGGATTGCAGTTGGACTGTTTCTGGGCACAGTTTGTAATTGGGTTTTTATCGCCAAAAGACTTAGACAGAAATCTATAAATTCCGATAATTCCGTTACTTTGCCAGAATTTTTCGCTAAATCTATGCAAAATACATCAAATAAAGAGCGCATTCTTCTTCGTTTTATTCCAGCCTTAGCAATTTTACTATTTTTTACAATTTATACCGCTTCAGGGTTTGTAGCTGGTGGCAACTTCTTTAGTTCTATTTTACATACCAGTTATACAACTTCACTAATAATAACTGCTGCTGTAATTTTAATTTACACATTTTTTGGTGGCTTTTTAGCAATTTCTTGGACTTCTGTAGTCCAAGGAACTTTAATGCTTATTTCCGTTATTTCAGTTCCCATCACTGCTTTTTTAGTCCTTGGTGGCGTTAATGCCTTTTTTGGACCAAATCCCATCACTGAAAATAACCCATTATTTATTAATAACTCATCTCCAGTTGACATAATTTCAGCTTTATCTTGGGGATTAGGTTATTTCGGAATGCCCCATATTCTAATTAAATATATGTCAATTAAATCTCAAAAAACTGTCAAAAAAAGCGGAATTGTTGCTATAACCTGGTGTTTCTTATCTTTATTTTTTGCTGTTATAATTGGAATTATCGGTCGCTACTATATTACTGGCCTAAATTCGAATAATTCCGAAAATGTCTTTATTGATATGATAAATAAATTGTTTGTAGCTGGCGATGCGGTTCACTTCCCTTTTTTGGCAGGACTCTTTTTTTGTGCTATTTTATCTGCAATTATGTCTACAGCAGCCTCACAGCTTCTCATGAGTTCCTCTTCCGCTTCAGTTGATATTTACAGAGATATAATCAAACGACATAACAAAGGTAAAACGGGAGATATTAACGAAACAAATAATGACAAAAAAATTCTGTGGATCTCTAGAGCAACAGTCTGTATTGTTGCTATTTTAGCTTTTATCATTTCCATTTTCCCTGGCAATTCAATTATGTCACTTGTTTCCGATGCCTGGGCTGGTTTTGGAGGGACTTTTGGACCAGCAGTTCTTTTTATCTTATTCTGGGAAAAAACTAAACCCAAAGCGATAATTGCTGGAATGCTAATTGGAGCTTTAACAATTTTGATTTGGCCACTTTTGCCTTTTGTTTCAATTTTGTATTCTCTTCTACCAGCTTTTATTTTAGGTTCTTTAACGATTTATTTATTCAGCGTAGCGATAAAGTATTGATAAATAATAAAAAATAAAACTTAGCGTTTATAACTACCAATAATTCTAACTTTTGCTCCTAGATTACGCAATTCATTTATCGCACTTTGAACCTCAATAGTCAAGTGACCTTTTTCAAGAATTGTTACAAAACTATATTCATTTGTAACAGATTTTATCGGGCGAGAAAAAAGTTCTATCATATTCAATTTATGATTATTAAAAATTTGTAAAACTTCTAGAAGTGTCCCCGGCCCGATTCTTGGAGGGATAAAATATAAAATTGTGGTATTATTTATATCATTAATTGGCAAACACTGAGGATCTGGATGTATTTTATGCAAAATATAAAATTGAGTTTGGGCATTTTTATAATCTTGGACATCTTTATCTATAATTTCTAAATTATATTTCTCACACAACTTATTTGTAGCAAAGCTCGGGACTAAAGCTATTTCTTTACCTTCCAAATTTTCTAAGGCAGCAACGTTAGAAGCAACGGGATTTTCAATTAGCTGATTTTCTGAAATAAAATTCCGACACTGAGCAAGAGCGTGTTGGTGGGCAAATACTTTAGATTGATTTTGTAATATATTTTTCTTCCCAACAACATCAAAGCTGACATTAACAGCAACTTGAGCTGCAACTTTTAAATCAGTCCTTTCAATCAGAAGATCAATATTTCTTGTTACAACGCCCTCAATATTACTCTCCGCTGCAATAACTCCGAAATCCCAATCATTATCCATCGCTTCGAAAACATCCTCAACCCTTAGATGCCCTAATAGATCCCCAAACCTTCCATTTGGTTCTGCCAAATCTTTTAGGAAATTCTTAGCCGCCAAATAACTGAAAGTTCCTTCTGGTCCAAGATAATGTATTTTCACAATCTAGCTTTACTTTACTTTTACTAAAACTTTTACTAAAACTTTTACTAAATTTTATTTCTTCTTTGCTGAGGTTTTTGCAACAACTACTGAAATTAAACCTAAAGCTATCAAAAATACTAAAAGTTCAATTGCTGCTTTAATCCTAATACCAGTTTCTGAAAGAACAGCTTTAGCTTTTTCAGGATTTTTAGCAACTATTTCTTCTTTTTTTGCAAAACATTTAGGATCACTAGCTTTGAGATCTGTTAATCCTTTTATTGAACACATTTTTACTATAGATTCTGTTTTCTTGCAATCCGGATCACTAGCTTTTAAATCAGTCAAGCCTTTTAGTGAACTCATTTTTACAGGTTTTGGTTTTGGTGTTGGTTTAGACTCAATACATTTAGGATCAGATGCATCCAAATTCTCAAGCCCAGAAATAGTACAATTTTCAGGTTCACCATCAATGTCCGGATAATGAGAAGGAGTTGATACTTTAAAATCAACTGCAACATAGCCAAAAGGTTGGCTTGGATAACCATATTTACCTAAATTTTCATTAGCTATAGCCGTCTTTATCCCACCTCCACCAATTATACTTCCAATTATACTAGGAGTGAAGCTGCTATTTGCAGTGTTATCAAATCCAACTAATTGAAAATTCCCACCAGCCATATCATAACTTAATTCTGGATAAGAATCCGTAGCTGAATCAACAGCACTTCCAGAAGAACTTACATTAGGCCAAGAAAAACTCATTTGAGTATTAGATCCGTCCCCAACAGGAAGGTCTATTTTTGCTAAAGGTGCTGTAGCTCCTGGTTGGATAAATATATAAATTGATGTTGTCCCCCAATTAGCATGAGAAGAATCTGCGGAATTGTAACTAGGTCTCCAACTGTCACCTCGAATGCAGTAATGCATACCTGGAACAATTGATCCACTTAATACCATATCCCCATCAGCTCTTGAGCGAGCTAACATAGGTGTTTCGTTAGAACAAGTTGCTCCATCACTAGGTTTATAACTCCCATTTTTTGGAATAACTTGATGCATTTCAAGAACAGGATTATAAAGAGGATAAGGCTGATTATCAACCTCAACTGATGTTGACATTTCCGAAGCAAAATAGCCTGATGTTCCTCCATTCATTTGAGTAACTAAATAGCCAGCTGCACGAACATAATAAGTTCCATCTACCCCGCCATCTCCTGTAGCAATTGTTGAATTACTATCTGATTTAATTCTCTTACAAGTCGACGTAGAATAAGTTGCACTTGTGCAAACGTCGTAAATTGTTTTTGCAGCCGGAACACTTATTCTTTCTATATCTCCGTAATATTGAGTTGAATAAGTTGATGTATTGTCTACATCTGGAGCCGCCGGACGAGATGGAAGGTCAAGACTAAAAACTCCTGATGGAATTTTATAGCCAGCCTCTCCTTTTTCAGCTAAAGTATGAACAGAAAAACAAACTGTTTGTCCAATCGCACTTGTAATATTCATTAAACCTCCACCGTTAGGATTACTAGCTTTTGCAGAATCAGACATATCAAACAAATCGCTATTAACCGATGAAGTAGAAGGTGTGCATGAACCAGAATCTGCTCCAACTCCATAATACCAAATCAGTGCTCCTCCACCGATATTTGGCAAATTAATTTTTTCATTTATATAATCAATATTACTTGAGGTTAAAGAATAATTTGGAATTTTCCAATTTGCAGTGAGAGTGATTGTAGTTCCCCCCATTTCGGATGTTGTTTCAAAGCTTCCAGATGGTTGATATACATTCCCAACGGCACAAATCGTTCCATCTGCACACCAATACTGAAAATTACTAGCCGCCATTTGTCCTGCCGGAATGTCACTAGGCTTATCCGAAGGAAGCGTAATAGTTTTATCCAATTCTGCATCAAAATCAGCAGGAACACCAGATTTAGCCCAAGTTGTTCCATCAAAATGAATCGTTACCCTATCAGCAGCAGTTGTTTTTGCTCGATTTCTCGATCTACTTGTTTTTTTCTTAGCTGTTTTCTTAGCTTTATTTTTTTCAACCTTCTTCGCCTTACTTTTTGCCTTATTTGTTGAATTTGAATTTTTGACTGTTTTTGCAATCTTTTGGCTATTATCCGAAGAATCATTGCTGTTTGTTTTAGCTTGGGCTAAACTAGGATTAACCAATGCTCCAACTACAATCATTGCGGCAATAGCTAAAATACTTACCAAATATGCCAAATCACTTTTGCTAATCGACAAAGCCGATTGTTTCAAATTATCAAATATGCGCATAATTATATTATAGTGCAACTAATTAAATATTTAAATATTTTCATTCTGCTTTCTTTTTTCATCCGAATTTACCTTTGACGTAACGATGAGTTGCTTTTTCTTTTGGATTTTTGAAAATATCATGTGTTTCGCCAAACTCAACTAATTCTCCAATATAAAAAAATGCCGTTTTATCAGCAATCCTTTTTGCTTGTTGCATATTGTGTGTCACAATAACTATAGTATATTTTTCTTTTAATTCTTCACACAACCTCTCAATTGCTTCAGTTGAAATTGGATCTAGAGCTGAAGTTGGCTCATCCATTAATAACACTTCAGGCTTTACAGCAATTGCTCGTGCAATACACAGCCTTTGCTGTTGTCCACCGGAAAGAGCTAAAGCAGATTTCTTCAAATTGTCTTTCACATCATTCCAAATTGAGGCAGCTTTTAAAGATTCTTCAACAATTTTATCTAATTCATCTTTATTCTTAATCCCAGTTACTCTAGGTCCAAATGCAATATTGTCATAAATGCTCATTTCAAAAGGATTTGGCTTCTGAAAAACCATTCCAACTTTCTTTCTAAGATCATTGATATTATATTTTTTATTAATGTCTTCTCCATCTAAAGTTATTTTTCCACTCATATTAAAATCTGGAACTAAATCATTCATGCGATTTAAACATTTTAATAAAGTTGATTTGCCACATCCTGAAGGACCAATAAAGGCTGTTATCTCATTTTCCTTTATTTCCATATTAATTGCGTTTAACGCTTTTTTTTGTCCGTAATAGACATTTAAATCTTCAATATTAATTCTTATATTTTTATTTTCTTGTGTTAAATTTTCCATAATTTTATTAACCTTTCTATTTTTTAAATATCTCTTATTTTACTGGTCTAATTTTGTTAGCCACTAATTCAGATAACCAATTTATTATCACAACAACTATAAGTAAAACAACACCTGTTGCCATTGCTTCATGGGTGTGCAAACCCTCAACAGAAAGGTTGTACATATGTACTGATAATGTTCTTGATGAATCAAAAACTGAAGTTGGAATTTGTGCAACTGTTCCAGCTGTAAAAATAAGTGCTGCTGTTTCACCCACAACTCGCCCGATTGCAAGAATAACCCCAGAAAGAATCCCTGGAATTGCTGTCGGTAAAACTACATGTGTGACAGTTCTAAGTTTCCCTGCTCCTAATGCAAACGCTCCTTCTCTATAATTCATAGGAACAGATATTAATGCTTCTTCTGTTGTCCTTTGAATTACAGGTAATGTCATAATTGCCATTGTCAAGCCTCCAGCCAGAAGAGAATATCCCCAATGAAAAAATGTCACAAAAATCAACATACCAAATAAACCATAGACAATTGAAGGGATTCCTGCTAAAGTATCTGCCGCAATTCTGATAACACTAACAAAGCAACGAACAATTTTAGATTTTGCTGCCACTCCTAAATCTGCATATTCAATTAAAAATACTGCCGCTAAAATACCAATCGGAACCGAAATAACAAGCGATAAAATAACCGTTAAAAATGTATTAACCAATGAAGGCATCAGAGAAACATTTTCTGAATTATAATTCCAAGAAAAAAGTTCAGGACTTAAATATGGAATCCCTCCAATCAATACATATAGAACAATTCCAATCAGACTAAAGAAAGTCAAACCTGTAGCCAAATAAACTAAACTACGCAAAATTACCGATTTAGACATGTTTTCTCCTCGTTTTTATTACTGAAAATAATAAATTTATAATTAAGACTAAGACAAAAAGAACAACCGCCGTTCCAATTAATGCAGCTCTGTGCAGATCTGTAGCTTCAGCCATTTCAATTACAATATTAGAGGTCAAAGTTCTAGCCCCCCTAGTAATATCTGTTGGGATAATAGCTTGATTCCCAGCAACCATAACTACAGCCATTGTTTCTCCAATTGCCCGCCCGATCCCTAATATTACTGAGCTAATTATTCCCGATTTGGCCGCTGGTAAAATTACTTTAAATACTGAAATTTCATGACTCGCCCCAAGAGCGACTGCTCCTTCATAATAACTTTTTTGAGCACTCCTGATCGCACTCTCAGAAACACTGATAATTGTTGGTAAAATCATAACCCCCAATAAAATTGATGCAGTTAATAAAGCCTTACCATTACCTCCAAAAGTATAGCTTACAAATGGAACCAAAACTGCCATTCCAAAAAAACCGTAAACAATCGAAGGAATTCCCGCCATCAAGTTTACCATTGGTTTTAATACTTTATACAACCACTGAGGACAAAAATACGATAAAAATGTTGCTGTCAAAATCCCGATTGGAGCTCCGATCACTATCGCTCCAACCGTCGTGTATATACTTGCTAGTGTCATTGGCAAGATTCCATACAAATTTTGACTTGGCTTCCATTTTTCTCCAAACAAAAAGTCCCCTAAACCAATTTTTGCGATAGGTGGAACTCCTTGCGTAAACAAAAATACACAGATTAAAATAACACAAGCAACTGCGACATATGCCGCTGCCAAAAATATAAATCTTGCAATATTTTCTTTATTTAGAATTATTTTCAACATCATCCCAAGAATCTACTTTACCAGTAAAAATATCTTTTACTTGTTCTTTTGTGAGATTATTTACTGAATTATTTTTATTTACAATAACAGCTAAACCATCTTGCGCTATCTTTTGTTCCTCAACACCTTGATTTAATTCTGACTCTTTCAGATCTCTTGATGCCATTCCTATATCTGAAACACCATTAATTGAATTATTGATCCCAGAAGTTGAATCTAAAGTTTGCAGCTCAATTTTTAGATTCTGATTAATTGAATTATATCCTTCAATCAATTTCTCCATAACGGGCGAAACAGATGAGGACCCAGAAATTGTTATTTTTCCACTTGGATTTGTAGTTGTAAAATCGTTCGTCTTGTCAAGAGTTACATATCCAGCTTGTTTAACAACATCTTGCCCAGATCCTGAAAGAATATAATTTATAAAATCTTGAACTGCGTCCGATTTTTTATTTTTATTTACTACAATATTAAAAGGACGAACTATTTTATATTCCCCAGATTTAACATTATCAACAGTCGGTTCTACCCCATCAATTTTAATTGCCTTAATATCATCTTTTAACGACCCAAGTGAAATATATCCAATCGCTCCATCATCATTTACAACAGATTGAATTGCATTCTCAGTTGAATTAGAGACAACTGCCGTATCAGTAGTTGAATCAACTTTATTTTCTTCTACTCCGAATAACTCAACAAAAGCTGAACGTGTTCCCGAGCCTTCCTCACGGGTTATAACCGATATGCTATTTTCTGAATTACCACACGATGTTAATATTACTGTCGCCAGCATCACAAGATTAATTACTAAAATATAAGCAATCTTTTTTATATTTGTTTTTATTTTCATATTTACATTATTTCAAAATGAAAATAAAGATTTGATAAAGACTGGCCGCAGATTTGATAGAAGTTTTGAATAACCTAAATTTGAATTATTCACCTGGATTTTCGGTCAAAACATAACCAAAACCACGAACATTTTGAAGAACATCTTTAGATTTTCCAAGTTTTTTACGAATATTTAATATATGCGATACAATAGAATTAGAATCTTCAGAGCTCCAACCCCAAATGGCATCGCTAATTTCTTGTTTTGACATTACAGTGTCATGGTTAATATACAATTGCTCAAAAATGCGATATTCCAAAGGTGTTAAATGGATATTTTCTCCTGCTACTTTTACTTTCATCTTCTTACGATTGATTGTAATCTTTTTCGCAAACTTAACTTTACTTTGAGGATCTCCTTCTTCTTGATTCAAATCTGCTGCGATAATAGTTAGCCCATTTTTTATCGAGATATCTAAAAACTTGTTAAATTCATCCAAATCTTTTGCGTTATAAACCTTATATGGAGTATTTTTTAACATAAAAAGTAATGCTGACTGACTATATTCCGCAGAGTCTAACATCACAGCTTTATATTTTGTGTCCTGAATTGGTTTCTTTTTTACCATTGTTTATATTATATATTGCGCAGTTTTATTTACCCCAAATACCGTTTAAAAATCTGGAATATTTTCTAGGATGATTTGTTATTCCTTGTTTAGAAAGAGAATAACTCATAATTAATTTTTCTTTAGCTCTTGTTACACCAACATAAAGAAGGCGACGCTCTTCTTCAATTGCTAAATCAGTCCTTGCTCTAACAATCGGCATTTTCCCATCTGAAAGACCTGCTAAAAATACACAATCCCACTCTAAACCTTTTGAGCTGTGTAATGAAGCTATAGTAACTCTATTTAAATCATTACTATCTGGTAAATTTTCATTTTGAGGAAGTTCTTGTTTTAGTAAATATGGTATTTTTTCGGACTTCAAGGCCGTTTCAAAATCGCGACAGCTACTATTCGTGCGAACTAAAATAGCTATTTCTTTGGGCTGAAATATATTTTTTAAAATATAATGTTTTATTTGCTCAGCAATTTTCTGTGCTTCTTCAAAATCACTATTATATTCTTTCCAGCTAACCTCAACTCCTCTATTTTCGGCTTTAGAAATTAATTTTAATGGTCTATATCCTGCCTTGCCTCGCTTACTTAAAATTTTATTAGCCAAAGCAACAATTTGTGGACTTGAACGATAGTCACTAATTAATTCAACTTTACGAACTTCTTGCTCTGAACTTCTTTTGGGAGTAAATCTATCCTCAAAACCTAAGAGATAGTGAGCGGAGGCACCCGTAAATGAATAAATTGTTTGCGAAGGGTCACCTACAACGCATATTTCTCTTGATTTACCCAGCCAACATTCAAGCATAATTTCTTGCAAAGGAGAAACATCCTGATACTCATCAACAATAATATGCTTATACTGATCTCTAATCTCTTTAGCCACAAGTGGTTTTGTCTGAATCAGATGTATCATCAACAGCATTACATCTTCAAAATCGATTACCCCAGCTTCAGATTTGATAATATCATATTCATCATAAATTCTCGCTATTTGTTCAGATGTCTTTGCTCCCAAATCTACTTGACTCAAAATTTCTCTATCCATTAATTCTGCATTTTCAGGATAATCTTTAGCTGCAATCAAACTCACCTTTGCCCAGGAAATTTCATCAGCTATTAATTTTGCCTCCCACAATTCTATTTCTATATTTAAACTTTTGGCAGCTTGAACAACATATTTAGTTCTACTTGTCTCTAATTTTGGCGCTTTTGTTCCCACAACTTTAGGCCAAAATTGACGCACTTGCTTTAATGCTGCTGCATGAAAAGTATAAACATTTGTTCCAGATATTCCTAGCTTTTCAAGTCTTTCTTTCATTTCTTTTGCTGCTTTTGCAGTAAAAGTTACAGCTAAAACTTCACTAGCTATCCAATTATCCGCCCGACACCCATAGGCTATCCTATGAGTTATTGTTCTAGTTTTTCCTGTTCCTGCCCCAGCAATAATTGCAACTGGCCCCCTAGTCGCCATTGCGGCTTTTTTTTGTTCTGGATCTAAACCATCTAAAACATCTTCAGCAGTTTCATAATTTTTCTTTCTTTGAGTAGCCATAATTATATTATCTACTATTTTGCTTACTAACCATTTCCAAATTCTATTAATTGTTAGAAGTTAGCTTATTCACAGCATCCGATAGATTATCAACAGCTATAATTTCAATATTTGGAATATCTTCCAGTTCAGAGATGTTTTCTTTTGGAACCACCATAACGCTCGCCCCATCTCTGTAAGCCGCAATCATCTTTTGTTGAACCCCACCAATTGCTCCAACTTTACCGTTATTATCAATAGTTCCTGTCACAGCAATTCTTCGACCTTGAGTAATATCTATACCTGCTTTTTGTAGAATCCCAAGTGTAAAGACTAAACCTGCAGAAGGCCCACCAACATCATCAATCTGAATTTTCGCTCCCTTATCATCAAAATCTATATTTTTTTCTTTTAGATAATTCTTAGCCGCAATCAAAGCACTTGACTCTGAATTTTGCATATCTTCAGCATTTTTTTCTTGAACCTGTTGATTTGAAGTATTAGGAGGATAATATGCTTCCCTTGGATAAAGGTCACTACTTTTTTGAAATAATGCAGGCAAGGCAGTGGCAGAAGAAAAATAAGTACTTGCCCCTGAAACTGCTACCGTCAGTAACATCAATTCTCCTTTTTCATTTTCATCAGCTTTAGGAAAATCTATATATTTCTTGCCAGAATTATCGTTACCCAAAATATTATAAGTATCACCTGGAGACTCTTCAACGTAGGCGGATGGATAAATCAAAAAGACTGCAACAGCCAAAAAAACAACTAAAATACAACCTTTAATAAAGCGATTAGGCACAATTTTTGCCTTTCAATTCTTGTGATTTTTTTAGGCTCACACCCAAAAGAACAATACTAATTACAACTAATAAAACCATATCAATATTTATTCCGGTTTCAGATAATTTACCATCATTACTGGCAGTAAGTTTAGGTGTTTCATCAATAGTATTTTTACATTTTTGATCATTTGAAGTGATGTTTTTATCCCATAGGCAAGGAACAATTACTGGCTCTACAATTGGTTTAGATTTAGGCTTAACACAATCTTTGTCACCTGCCTGCAAATTAGAATTATACTCACAAACAGAGATAGGAGCATGACATTCTGCATCCTTTGAATCAATTAGTGGGTCATATTTACAAGGGATAATTTTATAACATTCATCTTTGTGCGAATCAGCATATTCAGAATTTGTGCAATCTTGGTTTTCTGGCTCAACATAGCTATCCGAATTAGTTCCCCAAATTGCCCATATTTCTAATGTTCCTCCTGCAAAAACTTGGCCAAATCCAGGTGTTTTATTTAAGTCTAAAGAAGAACCAGCTTCTTTACAAGTTGCATCTTCTTCAGTTCCCCAACCGCAGAATTTATAGTTAATAGCTGGTCTAAATAGATTGTCAAACAATTCTGTTTCAAGAGCATTTTTTGAATTTAAACATTCTGAATTTGCCAAAGTAGTCGTATTATCCCCAACCAAACAGTTCCACATAATCGGCTCTTGATTTGAATCAGCACCTTTTCCGGTGTTTGGGTTAATTTTAAAAGTAAAAGTTGAGATAACTTTAGGAACTACAATTTCTCCACCTTGAATTTGATAAGTTGAAGATATGTCGCAATAATCTTGAGAACAACCAACCCCTTTTACTAACTGCCAACCTAACATTCTTGAATTAGGATCTAAACCAACTGCACTATATTCAACTTCTTTCCAGTCTGCCATTGTTGCGCTTGCGTAGCTTTCTTTTTGACCATTAATTATATCTAAAAGCTTATTTCCCGCCGCCGCCGCAACGACAAATGAAGAATTGGAGCTATTTGAATAAGAATAGTCAGTCGTAGTTGCATCTATCCTTGCATTTACTAAAGTTGGATCAAATGTGATATTCTTTACAGGTGCACCAACTGGTTCAATTTTAATATAATTTGGAGTATTTGTTACACCTGATGTAATTGATAAAGTATCCTTAGCATCAACATTTTTAAAAACACTTGAATTATCTAACAAACAACCGTTTACTTCCAAACAGCCGTTATATCCTTGCAAAACTTTCCATTGCCCTTGAAAACGATAGGTATTTGATCCAACCGCTGAGAAAACTCCATCAGAACTGCGCCCAAGCATACCTAAAATACTATCTCCAACTTTACCAAATGGCTCCTGTTGATAATTTTTTGTTACTGAAGAACAGCCAGAATTATTGCAAAGATAATTTAATTGTCCAGCATCTGTTTCAATTACAAAACTTCTTTGAATTTTTGCGACAATAATTGCCGAGGAAGGGATATCTGCTACAGTGTCGGTTATTTTAATTTCCGAACCACTTGTTAAAGGAATAAAAGCTTGAAAACCACTATAGCTATTCCAATTAAGGTTATATTTCTGAACAACATTATATCTAGTGTCTGCACTATCCCAGGTTTTACTAGTCATATTACAATACAATATTTGAGCATTATCATAAAAATTAATAAATTTACCTTCATTTCCCGAACAATCCGCCCCGACAGAAAAATTAGCATCTGCGAAGTTGACTGTTTCGTAATATTTGGGGTTCTGTTGGCCATAATACCAACCAGAAATAGTTGAACCACCTGAATAAGATGTGTGGCTATACCCATTTGGTATTGAAGTCAAAGTCCAAGGAGTTCCACCATTATCAAGTAAATTTTTTACTAATTCATCTGAATTGTGACTTTCCCTAAAATAGATTTCATCTATTGAGCTGGAATGAAGAATTGAACGTCCATCTGAACTTGCCCACTGCACAGAAACCGAAGCTCTCTTAGCTGTTTTTTGAGCTATTTTTTGCTGAGATTTTTTACTGAGATTTTTTTGTTTCTTTTTGATTAAAGTCTTATCTTTAATAACCTTTTCTTTTTTGATAGTATCTTTTTTTGTAGCTGCTGATGCCGAATTAACTCCAAAAAAGCAATTAAATGAAAGAATAAAAGATATTAAAAGAAAGAAAACGATGAAATAACTTCCTCGCTTTTTCTCTTGTTTCATATTAATATTATATGTCGCAAAAAATTATTTTTTACCTGAAATTAGTAATCTTCACACTTATTTTACAGTAAATTTGCATAAATTTTTAAAGTATAATATATCTATGTTTATTGATTATCGATATTTAATTGATCGTGGTTTTCGTTTGTTTATTAAAGGTCTAAAAGATTACGTTGATACTATTGCTTCTAGCCAGAAGGGTGAAAATTGGCCAAAATGGCTTTTCCTTTTTGACAAAATGTCAGATGAATATCGTGGAAATCCAATTAATGATAAAAAAGATCCTAGAACTCTTTTAAAAGCAATCTTGAACCCTGAACTTCATCCTATTTTTACTGAATTAGGCTGGAATAAATACAATTTTAAACAAGCGACCCAAATCAACAAGACTAGAAATAAACTTGCACACTTTAGCCCAATTATAGAAAATCGCCGTTCTACAACTCAATTTTTGCTAAATGTCGAAGCCTTATTAAATTTAGCGAATCACCATGAATTAGCCGCTCAAACACGTGCCCTACTTGAAGAAATGGATCAAACTGAAACTAAGAATCTCCAAAATGAAGTGGCTGAGCCAGAAATCAATAATGAAATTACTCTTGAACTTGAAAGAACAGATGACAATGTTGATGTTTTTTCTGAAATAAAATCGCGAGAAGACTTAGATGAATTCTTGCGCGAAATTTATCAAAAAGCCGATCAGACTTACGGACGAAATAGTGAAACCTTCCAAACTGTCAGACAATTTGCCAATATTATTCGTGAAGATTATTTACGTTATTACTGTGAATTAACCGACAAAGATAGATTTATGATTATGAGAGCTCTGCGACTTTTCCTTTCTAATGAAGACCTGCTAGCAAATGAAAATGAAATCAATGATGAAACTGTCAACAAACTTGATGATGCGTTCATTCTTGAATTTTATGCCAAAAAACTCTCCCCAATTATTGAGAAATATAATAAACATTTAGAAACACCTACTTTTAATTTATAATCCGGCTACAGACCAAATGACGGAGCATTTTCATTTATGTTCTGTTGAGGCATGATCGCTCTGCCTCTAATTGATAAATGTCTGCAAGACCGATGGAGTTGAGGCATGATCGCTCTGCCTCTAATTGAAATGCGGAGCGTGGGAGATTTGAACTCCCGCTAGGTTTCCCTACTAATGCGTTTCCAACACATCCTCTTCGACCACTTGAGTAACGCTCCTATTTATTAAATTATAAGTATATTATACCAATTTGAAAATTCTATGATTTTTCTATTTTTAAATTATTTTTCTTAAACTTAATATCTAACAGCGAGTATAATTTTGAAATTCCCACTATAGCACAAGGAATTAAACAACAGAAAAATGGGAAAATTGACTGATCTTTAGCTTCCCAGAATGTGAAAAATGCAATTCCTCCTAAAGCCGCAATTTGTGAAGAAAGACGAGTTAAAGTAACACGCTTTTTACTTAATAAAATTGAACCACCAAACAAAACAATTCCTAAAAGCAAAAGAATTCTCAATGAATTTAAATAATAATTTTCAGCAACACTAATCTTACCATTCCAGACTGATTCTTTTGCTATAACTGTATTACGAATTTTTGAATCCGTTTTAGACTGGTCGTAAACTTGTTGCCTAACATAATTCATTCCAAAAGTCGGATTATTCCACTGTGAGATATCTTTTTTGAGTAAAAACATTGGGATTTGCCCAACGTTATTTTTAAAATAATCTAAATTTTTATTCAACAGATCTTGCTGCGTTTGCTTATCTTCAGCATTCCAGGCAGCATCATAAGACCAACCTGGATCATTATTATCTGCAGTTATCCCTGGGACTGAAGTCCCAAAGGCCAAAAAAGTAGCTGTGCTATGAACTGGGTTTACAGAATATGGATTATTAACTTTGACATAAGTTGTAATTCCCTTTCCAGGAATATAAATAACAAAAAACATCAAAACTAGAGTTAATATCACTTTAGAAACTTTAATCTGACGATCTCTGACTTGAGATACAAAATGAAAAAACCAAACCAACATAATCGCTAACACGAAAATAATTGTATTTGATTTAATTATATAACCCAAAGTTAATAGGAGTGTAGAAAAAACCAAATACTTAAACTTACTATTATAGAAATAATCCAATTGAAAGTATATTGCTCCAACAACACAACAAAGATATGGAATAATCGGGTATAGATCTCCCGTGAAATAAACTATTGGTAAAAATGTTATTATAAGGAAGAAGCAAGCAATCATAGACATATCACTAATTTTTTGACTACTCTCTTGATCTAAATTTTTGCCAGATATCTTACCGCTTGCCAAAAGCCATACTGTTCGGCAAAACCAACAAGCAATTGATCCGGCACAAATCATGTTTACTAATACGATTGTCCAAAGAGGTCCAGCAACAAATGAAAAATAATGAAGAAGGATTGGCAAGCCTGATTTCTCAGGGAAAGATCCATAATATGAATTGCTTAATAATGAACCTAAATTTTTAGTTGCATTCACAATCTCAGCGGCATCACCAGCAGGTTCAAACGGAACAAAAACATTTATAAAAGCGCTTTCAAAAAATATTATCCCAAAAACAAGTATCGAAACCTTTTTTTGTATGCTAAAAGTTTTTTTATTTAATATTTCTTTATTTTTCCAGTGTTTATATAAAATATTAGATAGAAAATACACTGCAAAAAATATTGCTACTAATAAAATAATAGTTAATAACAATTTTAAAGGATTCATCCAGCTATATTGGACCGCTTCTTGCAACCCTGCATCAACAGCCGACTTACCATAAGCCTGATATCCAAACACGACAAAACTTGCAATAAGTAAAACTGCAAAAAATAAACATATAAAGAACGAAAAAAATTTCGAAACAAAAGATTCAAAAAAACCCCACTTACTCTTGTTGTTCACTTAAATATTATACAGTTAGCAGGTTTATTTCCTGCCTGACCTCTAAATACAAGCCGAATTAACCATCGGCTTAGTTTGATAAAAATTTTATCCTATACAAACTTCCCGGATTCAATTCAAAAAGCATCATATCTCCTGATTTAGGATCAATTCCCACACTTTCGGTTTCTCTTTTGTTAGCCCAAGAAGTATATTGAATGTTGGTTGCTTTAAGACCTTTGTTGCTTACTAGGTTAGATAAAGGGATTGATTCATAACCATTATTACCAACAAAATATATTCT
>JAISHP010000083.1 GCA_031262545.1 Candidatus Ancillula hodotermitis
GTGGAACAATTGATGGTAAAGATGTCTGGGGTCGTAAGACTTTAGCATATGAAATCAAGAAGAACAAGGAAGGAATTTACATTATTGTAAACTTTCATGCTACTTCAGCAACTACTGATGAATTCGCTCGTAAGCTTGGGCTTGATGAGTTGACTTTGCGCTATAAAGTTTTCAGAAGTGAAAAATAATATTTAAACAAAGAAGATTAATTAAATGGCAAATGATACAATAATTACGGTAACTGGTAATCTTACAGCTGAGCCGGAATTGCGCTATACTAATACTGGTAGAGCAGTTGTGAATTTCACAATAGCTTCAACTCCACGTTCGTTTGATAGAGTAACTAACGAGTGGAAAGATGGTAGTGCTCTTTTTCTTAGGACTTCAGCTTGGGGTGAAACAGCAGAGAATATAGCTAAATCACTTCACAAAGGAACAGCAGTTATCGCACAAGGTCGTTTAACTCAAAGAAGTTATCAAGCGCAAGATGGAACAAATAGAACAATAGTTGAATTGACAGCTGATGATATTGGGCCAAGTTTGCGTAGAGCAACAGCAGATGTTGCTCGAAATTCTTCGGGTTCTGGGAATTTTTCAGGCAATTCGGGTAGTTTCGGAAATTCATCTTCTCTTTCGGGAGAGAATATTTTTCCTGATGTACCTGCTGGTAATTCTGGAACCGCAAGTAACGATGTAAATAACGATGCAAGTAATGACGCAAATAATGACCCTTGGGCAGATCAAGACGATAGTCAAGATCCAGCTAATGTACCATTTTAAATTTAGAAGGAGAAAATATAATGGCTAAAAAAATAATTAGGAAAAAACCTAAATTTCAACCAGTTTTTAAAAAGGTTGATTTATTAAAAGGTGTTGATAATAAAGATATCAACTACAAAAATGTTGAACTTTTGAAAAAGTTCATTCAAGATAGAGGCAGAATTCGCTCTCGTGAAATCACTGGAGTTACAATTCAACAACAACGTTTAATTTCTAACGCAATTAAAAATGCTCGTGAATTAGCTTTGTTGCCATTTGTAACTGTAGGTCACGGACACAAAAAAGGAGGACGTAGAAATGGCTAATAATAAAACTAAAGTTATTTTAAATCAGACTGTTGCTAAACTTGGTTTAGCAGGAGATACTGTTGAAGTTCAACCTGGTTTTGCTCGTAATTATCTTTTACCTCGTGCAATTGCTGCTCCTTGGTCAAAGAAAGCTGAAGAACAAGTCGCAAGTCATAAAGCTTTGCTTCGCAAAAAGGCAATTGAATCTATTGAGGCTGCTAGTGAATTAAAAGGTAAGTTGGAAGCTGTTACAATTTTAGTTCCTGCTAAAGTTGGTAAAGCAGATGCAAACGGTGTAGCTCGTCTTTTTGGAGCTATTAAGGGTGCAAATGTTGCTGAAGCAATTAAAAAGCAAATCGGCGTTGATGTTGATAAGCGCTCAATTGAGGTTAATGGTGTTGTAAAAACAACAGGACCAGCTAAAGCTGTTGCTCACCTTTTTGAAGGTGCTGTTGCTCAATTGAAACTTAACGTTGTAGCTTCTAGTAAATAATTCTTTAAAACTAGATTTAAGATTTGAAACCTCCCTTAGGGGAGGTTTTTTATTTGATATAATATAGTTATGTGTGGAATTGTTGGTTATGTTCGTTCAATAGATGATCCGAATAATAAGCCTTTAGAAGTGTGTTTGCATGGATTGAAACGTTTGGAATATCGGGGGTATGATTCTGCTGGGGTTGCTTTGGCGGGTTTTTCATCAAGCTCAACAGATTTAGAAAGTACACAAACTATTCCAGGTTTGAAAGTCCAAGTTCGCAAAAAGGCTGGACGTTTGGATAATTTAAAGTTAGATATTGAACAGCATCCGACTCTACCTGCTTCTTGTGCTATAGCTCACACTCGGTGGGCAACCCATGGCAAGCCAACTGATGCTAATGCTCATCCTCATGTTTCTAATGATTCAAGATTGGCGCTTATTCACAACGGAATTATTGAAAATGCTGGTTCAATCAGAGCTAAATTGGAAGCTGATGGAGTATTTTTTACATCGAATACAGATACTGAAGTAGCTGTTCATTTACTTCGTAAAACTTTAGATGATTCTAAAGACTTGACTGAAGCTATGCAAAAAGTTGCTAAAGTATTTAAAGGAACTTTTACATTATTAGCAATAGATGCAATGCATCCAGATGTGGTTGTGGGTGCAAGACATGATTCCCCTTTGGTGGTAGGTCTTGGTGAAGGTGAAAATTTCTTGGGCTCTGATGTTGCAGCTTTTGTTGAATATACTAAACAAGCTATTGAGTTAGGACAAGACCAAGTTGTTACACTTACACCGACAGAAGTTAAAATTACTGATTTTTCTGGAAATGCTGTTGAGGGTAAACCATATACAATAGACTGGGATGCTTCAGCGGCTTCTAAAGGTGGATATAAAACTTTTATGGAGAAAGAAATTAGGGAAGAGCCAAGAGCTGTTGCTGATACTTTGTTAGGTAGAATTGATGAAAATAGTGGTAGATTGAAATTGGATGAAGTCAAGACTGGTGAAGGTTTTGAAACTATTGAAGATTTTGAAGCTGCTATGAGAAATATAGATAAAATCATTGTTGTTGCTTGCGGAACAGCAGCTTATGCTGGACATGTCGCAAAATACGCTATTGAACATTGGTGCAGAATTCCTGTTGAAGTTGAATTAGCTCATGAATTTCGTTATCGCGATCCCATTGTTAATGAGAATTCATTAGTAATTTCAATTTCTCAATCAGGAGAAACTATGGATACTTTAATGGCAGTTCGGCACGCCAAGGAGCAGAAAGCAAGAACTATATCAATTTGCAATACTCAAGGAGCAACGATTCCTCGTGAGTCAGATGCTGTTCTTTATACTCACGCTGGTCCAGAAGTTGCAGTTGCGTCAACAAAAGCTTTTGTCGCTCAAATTACTGCTACATATTTAATCGGATTATATTTAGCTAATGTTCGTAGAAATAAATTTATGGATGAGATAAATGATATTTTATCAGACCTTGAGCAAATACCAAACAAAATTCAGGATTTAGTTGATCAGTTCGAAGTTATCTCTAAAATTGCTGAGGAACACAAAGAATTGAAATCGGTTTTATTTTTAGGAAGACATGTTGGATATCCTGTTGCTCTAGAAGGTGCTTTGAAATTAAAAGAGCTTGCATATATTCATGCTGAAGGTTTTGCAGCTGGCGAATTAAAACATGGACCAATTGCTTTAATCGAAGAAGGACAAGTGGTATTTGTAATTTTACCTCCTGTTGCTCAAGATGAATTACATTCAAAAGTTATTAGTAATATCAAAGAAATTCAAGCCAGAGGTGCTAGAGTAATTGCTATTGCTGAAACTGGTGATTTAGCAGCGCAGAATAATGCTTCTTTGATTATTGAACGTCCAGTTTGTCCAACTTTAATGGCACCACTTTTGGATGTAATCCCTTTGCAGATTTTTGCTTATTCACTTGCAAGTGCTAAAGGATTGGATGTTGATCAACCAAGAAATCTTGCGAAGTCTGTTACTGTTGAGTAGTGTAATTGTTGTATAATATTAAAGTTAAAGAAAGGAAAAAATGGCAGAGGCAAAACTTTTAGCTGATCGGTATGAGGTTGGCGAATTAATTGGTCAAGGCGGAATGGCCGAGGTTCATCTTGGCAAAGATACACGTTTAGGTCGTAAAGTTGCTATTAAGATTTTAAAAACAGAACTAGCTTCGGATCCTGTTTTTCTTGCTCGCTTTCGTCGTGAAGCTCAAGCTTCTGCAAGTTTAAATCATCCTGCTATCGTTGCTGTTTATGACACTGGTGAAGAAACAGAGCTTTCTCCTGCTGGTGCGGATGTTCATATTCCTTATATTGTTATGGAGTTTGTTGATGGACGAACAGTTCGTGATATTTTGCAAGCTGAAGGGCAATTAACATTAGGTGATGCTGTTGAAATAACTCAAGGTGTTCTTTCTGCTTTAGAATATTCTCATAAAGTTGGAATTATTCATCGTGATATAAAGCCCGGAAACGTAATGATTACAAGCACAGGTGCTGTAAAGGTAATGGATTTTGGAATCGCTAGAGCTATGGTGGATTCTGCTGCTACGATGACTCAAAGCCAAGGTGTTGTTGGGACAGCGCAATATTTATCACCTGAGCAAGCTAGAGGAGAGAGGGTTGACTCTCGTTCTGATCTTTATTCTGTAGGTTGTCTTTTATTTGAGCTTTTAACTGGTCGCCCTCCATTCGTTGGCGACTCACCTGTTTCAATTGCGTATCAGCACGTTAGAGAAGTTCCACCTTTGGTGACTGATTTTAATCCTGATATTCCTGCTTCAATTTCAGCAGTAATTTCTAAAGCTCTAGAGAAAGATGTTAATCGTAGATATGCTTCAGCTTCAGAATTTTTAACAGATTTGAATGCTGCTGCTGAGGGAAGACCAACAACAGCTGGGGATAGGACTCAAGTTTTGTCACCTGAAGAAATGGCAAAACTCAGTCAAGAGAATAACAATCCTAATCAAAAAAATGATGTTACAACTATAATGCCATTTGATAGTGAAGATTATACTGATGATATTAACTCTACTGGTACTATGAGTAAAGAAGATTTAGAAGCTGAGCAAAAGAAAAAGAAGTTTATGATAATCGGCGGTGTTATTGTTGGTGCCGTAGTTGTGATTGCTATTATAGCTTTAATTGTTTCTGGTCTTTTGAATGGTTCTAAAGATGGAGGAGAAAAGAGAACTGTTCCAATGTTTTCTTCTTCGACAACATCAGATCAATACTGCGAGAGAGTTCAAGCTCAAGATTTGAAATGTAATATTGTTGATGATAATGACTCAACTTCGGCAAAAGGAACAATAACTAAAGTCGACCCTAAAGGTGGAACTAGTGTTGATAAAGGTGCAACCATCTCTGTTTATGTTTCAACCGGACCTGCTCAAGGGACTATTCCAAGTGTGGCTGGAATGAGTGAATCGGATGCTAAGGATGCATTAACTAATCTTGGATTTGATGTCAAAGTTGGAGATTTGATTGATTGTCAACTTTCTGCGAATTCTTCTGATTCGGCTACTTCTGACATGTATGCTAAGGCTTGTGATAATCCTAAAGATACAGTTGTGGGGTCTGATCCAGCAAGTGGTTCTTCGGATGTAACGAAAGGTTCAACTGTTACTATTTATGAGGCTTCAGGTAATGTTTTGCTTCCTTCTTTGGTTGGAAAGACTAAAGATGATGCTAATTCAATTCTTTCTGAATTGAAACTTACAGGTAATTTTACAGAGCAAGAAACTGATGATACTACTCAAGTTGGAAAAGTTATCTCAACAGATCCTTCTTCTAAATCTGTTGCTCAAAAAACTTCAATCAATGTTGTAATCGGTAAAGCTTCTAGTAAAGTTACTATCAGTTTGAATGGTGCTAATACATTGGCAAAAGTAAAAGCTGCATTGGATAAACTTGGTTTGAAATATACAATTACGGCTGATGTTGATCCTGATCAAAAAGGTGATACTAAAGGAGAATTTGCTTCCTTGGATCCTCAAGATGGTTCTACAGTTGATAAAACCGCAATTGTAACAATCCATGTATTCAAGAGTAGTTATAAAGCTTCTTCAAGTAGCGATTCTGATGATAGTGATTCAAGTTCGGGGGGTAGTGGTAGTTCTACTACCAAATAATCAAAAATGGGCCTGCTGCTCGACTTTATTTTAGTCTTTATTTTAATAATAATTAGTGGAGTTTTCGCCGCTGCTGAGTTAGCTTTAGCTTCTTTGAGGGATTCTCAAATTACTGAACTTGAAAATGAAGGAACTAAAAGAGGATTGAAAGTTGCAAAAATTGCAAGGAAACCTGATCGCTTTCTTTCTTCTTCGCAAATAGGGATTACTTTAATTAGTTTTTTCTCGGCGACTTTTGGAGCAGCAACTATGTCTCCTTATGTTGCTCCTTTGTTTGTTGATTTAGGTCTTTCGGAAACAGTTTCCGATTCAGTAACATTGGTTGTTTTGACTATTGTTATTTCATATCTCTCTTTAGTATTTGGAGAGCTCGTTCCTAAATTATTGGCTCTTCAAAAGACTAAAAAAGTTTCTTTAGTTCTGGCAGGTCCTTTAGATGCATTTTCTGTTGCTATGACACCTTTCATCTGGTTTCTTTCAAAATCAACTAATGCGGTTTATCGTTTGATGGGTGGAAATCCTAATGATAAATCAGATTCAGAAATTTCAGAAGATGAACTTCAAACAATCGTTGAAGAGCATGGGACACTTAATGCGGGGGAGAAGCAAATACTTTCAGATGTTTTAGATGCCGCAGATCAAACAGTTTCTGAAGTTATGCAACCTAGGGGTGATGTTGATTTTATTAAGGCTGATATGAAAATTTCAGATGCTCAGAAATATATTCATGATAGACCTTATTCTCGTTTTCCTGTAATTGGTGAAGATTTTGATGATGTTCTTGGGTTTGTCCATGTTAGAGACGTTTTAGATTTACCTAAAACTAAGGCGAAAGAATTAACTGTTGGCGAAATTGTTCGTGAAATTTTAAAATTTCCGGGAACAAATCAACTTTTACCATGTTTGACTGCTATGCGCGCAAAAGGAATTCATATTGCAATTATTTTAGATGAATTTGGAGGAACTGATGGTATTTGTACTTTAGAAGATATTATTGAAGAGCTTGTTGGCGATATTCAAGATGAATATGATTTAAAGGAGAATCCAGAGGTTATTGCAAAAGCTGTTGGAGATTTTTCAATTGATGCTGGAATTTCTCTTCAAGATTTTGAAGATGCGACTGGAATAACTTTACCCGATGGACATTATGAAACTGTTGGAGGATATGTTCTCTCTGAATTGGGGCGAGTTGCAAAAATTAAAGATTGTGTATTTATAGATGATGTTTCTAAGTTGATTGTTACTAAAATTGATGGTGAGAGAGTTATGAGAGTGGAATTAAAAATTGAACCAAAGCCTAAAACTGACGGAGAAGAGGATAAAGATGATGAAACATCAAACTGATAAGGAAACGCATTTAAGTGTTTCAATTGTGATACCAGCTTGGAATGAAAGCGATATTATTATTCCTTGTTTGAAGGCTTCTTTAAATCAGACAATTGAACCTAAAGAAGTTATTATAGTTGATAATAAATCTACAGATGATACTGTTGCGAAAGTTCAAGAATTTGTAAATTTAAATCCTAATTACAAAAAAATTGTAAAAATTGTTCATCAAGATAAAATTCAGGGGTTAATTCCAACTAGAAACAAAGGTCTTGATATGGCTAAAGGTGATATTATCGGAAGAATTGATGCTGATGCTATTATTCGACCAGATTGGGTAGAAGTTGTTTCTAAAGTCTTTGGTAAAAATAAAAAAGTAATGGCAGCAACTGGGCCTTGCACTTACTATGACATGCCTTCTAAAAGAGTTTCTTTATCATTTGATCGGAATTTAAGAAAATTAATTATGAGTCACAAGTCTGAAAAAACTGGTATTCAAACTTTGCTGTTTGGAACTAATATGGCAATTAGAAATAAAGCGTGGAAAGCAATTGGTAAAGAATGTTGCTTGGATAAAGAAGATAAATTGCACGAGGATATGGACATTACAATTCATTTTGCGAAACATGGTTATGAAGTTGCATTTGTAAGTGATATGGTTGCAGGTATGTCGGCGCGTAGAATTTCTAATAGCTTAAAAGATTTTAATGAATATCAAAATAGAGCAATTAATACCTATAAAGCTCATGGACTTTCAACAGGGACACCACAATTGGTCAAATCTACTTTTATGACTATATATTTCCCCCTGCATGCATTGTATCCAATTTATCAACGTAGATTTGTGAAAAATAAAGAATTGATTGAGAATGAACTTTGGAAAGATAGGGGAATGATGGAACCGGTTCATAAGAAAATTGCTAGATATCTTTCACCTCATTACATTAGAAACAGGTGGAAAGGTCTTTAATTATATTCGCAGAAATGACTAATATTTTCTTGATTTGACAAAAATAGAAAGTATTATATATAATATTAAAGTAATACCTATTGGGGGTATGGCGCAGTTGGCATATTATTTGTCGCAAAACATCAAGAAGTTTTGCTAGCTACCAACTGTTTATAATTTAATAAGTACCTATGGGGGTATGGCGCAGTTGGTAGCGCATCTGCTTTGCAAGCAGAGGGTCAGGGGTTCGAATCCCCTTACCTCCACGGTAATCAAACTTTCGGGCATATTTTCGGGGTTGTCGGTAAAATATACAAGGTCTCGCCACGGGTTGGCACACTCCAATTTGGCATCGGCTTTGCCGATACAAATTTTATTTCCCCCTTTATTTAAGCGGGCTCCGCTCGCTAGTGGCGTCGCAGGCGCAGCCTGGCGATTCTTATTTTTTGCCCCTTTTATTTCAACATGTCTACTGACGATTTGCAGGTCCGAGCCGAACAAATTCGCACAGGCTGTCTTTTTGGCTAAATAATCATCAGAATCCGCAAGAATGCCTAATTTACTGGCTTTATCGATCCATTCCACAAGAGGTCCGAGCGAGATATTGCTCTGCTGTTTATGAGCTTCAATTTCTGCTTGGATTGATTTCTTCTGCAACTGTAGTTCTTGTTTACTATTGGTGTATTCGATACGGTTAATATCACCGTCCAGATGTAAGTCAAGTAGTCTACTGATTTTCTGTTCAATCCCCATCAGTTTGTCGGTCGCAGATGAAAGAAATGTCGCCAACTTAGCCTCGCTTTGCGAGTCTTCGTTTAGACACATTTCTTTCATCTGCTCAGCCCACTGAGGCTTCAGTTGATACTTTGTAAGTAGTGCTGACAACTGCTTATCTAATTCAGTAGCACTGATAAACTTTTCGTTACACTTTATGTTTTTATTCTTTCTAGTGCAGCGGTAATAAGTGTAGTGATGAACATTACCGTTCTTCTGGTGTTTAGTTTTGCGCTCAGCAGTAATTGCCATACCACAAGTTCCACAACGCAGTAATCCGCAATATGGCTCAACTCGTTTATAATCTGATTTCTGTACATGACCACGACTTTTTAAAACTTCCTGAACTGTGTCAAAAATATGTTGCTCAACAATAGGCGTGTGATTACCTTCATACGTTTCACCTTTGTAGCGGAATAGCCCAACATAGAATGGGTTAGATAGCATACTTTTTACTCGGTCACGTTTGAATGGCTTATTACCTCTGGTTTTGAAACCTTGCTCAAATAGGTAATCAGCTACATTATCAAGTGTTTTGTCTCCGTGTGAATAGAATTCAAAGGCTGCTGAAATCGCTGGTGCTAATTGCTCGTCTACTTCAATCTGGTGAGTTCTGGGATTGTTTAAGTAGCCCCAAGGCGCTCGTCCGGGATATTCACCTCGCTTGACTTTACCACGGTAACCACGCTTGACATTTTCACTTAGATTATCAACATAGTATTTACTTTGCCCAAATGCCAGGTTCAGCATAAACAAACCCTGCGGCGTGTGTTCAAACCAGAATGTTGGGAATGATAATGTTTTGATGGCTCCAGTATCAAGCAAATAAATCAGTTTACCGCCATCCATTGAGTTTCTGGCTAGTCGGTCAGGGTGATACGCCAAAATGCCGTCAGCATCACCATTTTGCAGTTTATTCAACATTTTATCAAATACCGGTCGCCCCGGTGCTTTGGCTGACTTCTTCTCGGTGAACACATCAGCAATCATCAAATTATTAGTTTTAGCGAATGCCTTCAGTTCTGATAACTGATCTTCAATACTTCTGGCTTGTTTGTCATCACCTTCAGTGCTCTTGCGCGCATATACAAAGTATCTCAATTTAGTTGTGTCCATTTTGGACTCCTTTCACTTGTAATCGTAGTGGTCGTGGTAAAGGTGGTGGCTAACCACGACGATAGCCACCGATTAAATTATAGCATCTCAATGATATAATTAAATCCATTACGCAAACACTAAAGGAGGCTAAAAATGCAACGGAAAGATTTAACCAGTAATTTTAAGAAAATTGTTGAAGATTACGATAAAACAGTTGGATATTTGATATTCGGAATCATATATGCTTCAGACTTAGAAAATTATACAGTTAGCGAGCTGGGGCAAATTTCAAAAGAGGTGACGGGAACGGAATCCCCCAAGCATAGGATTCGAGATGGTATCAATTTGTCAAAGTATGTGAATCTAAAGTAACTACTGATTTTTCTATTTATACTTGAAATTACGTGAGAATGACAGCCTGTGATGAATTTGCTCGTTTCGGACTGTAGGCAAATCTGGCGTAGACTTAAAATAAAAGGGGTAAAAAATAAGAGTCGCCAGGCTGCGCCTGCGACGCCACTAGCGAGCGGAGCCCGCTTAAATAAAGGGGGAAATAAAATTTGTATCGGCAAAGCCGATGCCAAATTGGAGTGTGCCAACCCG
>JAISHP010000084.1 GCA_031262545.1 Candidatus Ancillula hodotermitis
AGCCCTCTTTTCTTCAAACTTCGAATTTCATCTCAAATAATTCTCAAAAAACATTTGAGGCTATTTGTCTTTATTTATTCCTTTTTGAAAAGTGCAGTGCTTTATAACCACCTCGCCCAACGGGCACCCCTCCAAGGAGGGGAACGCTATCTTGTATAGGTAAAAAGTTCCCCTCCCTTGGAGGGGTGCCCGGAGGGCGGGGTGGTCGTGCAGAAGGGGAATAATTTTCAAACGAGGGTAAATAGTATAATATAACTATGAGTTTTGATAAAATTGAAACTGTGATTTTTGATTACGGGAACGTTTTGACTGTTTGGGATCCCTTTCAGGCTGTGAAAGATAAATACACTGAAAAGGAATTTTTGAGATTTAAAAACGATGTTCATCTAGAAGCTTTAATTGACACTTGGGATGGCGGAGAAACTCGTGAACAGACAGTTGAAAGAATTGCTTTTGTTGACAGAATTCGTGGTACTAACTGGGTTGATTTGTACAATCACTACGAAGATAATTTTGCTAAAACTCTAAGTCCTTTAAAGGGGATGGATAAACTGATTGAGGATCTGCAGGCTGCGGGAATAAAATGTTACGGATTAAGTAATTGGTCAATCTCAAACATTCATATTGCTAAAAGAGATATTAGGGCTATTGGACTTTTGGATGGAATGGTCATTTCTGGTGAAGAAAAAATAATTAAGCCAAATCCAAGAATATATAATACACTTTTAGATAGGTATAATATCAAAGCTGAAACTGCACTTTTTGTTGATGATAAACCAGTAAATGTTGAAGGTGCTGAAATAGTTGGAATTCAAGGTTATTTAAATGAAAAACCTTTTGAGGAAACTGAAGTAAGACTTAGAAAATTTTTTAAAGAAAATAATGTTTTAATTTAATTAGTAGTTTTTGTAAATAAAAATAATATCAAGAGGTAATATAGTGTATCGTAAAATTTTAGCTAATATGACAAAAATCTCAATAATTGTTATGTTATTAACATTTATTTTAGTTTTAGGAGATTTGCTTTTATTAGTTCCTAGAGAATTTGTCAATAATGTCGGGACAATTAGGGTTTCAGTTGTAGATAAAGATGGTTCAGTCCCTTTTCAAAATTGGATAACTGACCAAAAAACAATTGATCAATTATCAACTCGTCCGGAGGCAATTAGCGCATTCGAAACAGGGTTTGGTTCAGCTAAACATTTTTCTAATACATTAAAAAAAGATGCTTATTATGTTGCTTTTAGAATTAATGACAATCAGGTAATTAAATTTACATTTACGAATGAGGATACTTGGCGATTTTTACGAGTTTTAATCAGGGATTTGATAATATCATTTTGTGTTGCTTTGCTTGTAACATTCCTTTCTTCTAGTGTCTTTACTAAGAAGATAATTCGTCCGATTAATGAGGCTGATCCTGATGCCGATCGGGAAGCGCTGAAGACAACATATCCAGAATTAACTCCTTTTGTTGAGCGAATTCACGAACAAGAAGAGCACTTGCGAACTGTGATTAAACATAGGACTGAATTTTCAGGTAATGTATCGCATGAGTTAAATACCCCAATTACAGAAATTTTATTGGCATCACAAACTATTGAATACGGTGTGAAAAAAAATAAATTAACTAATGAACAAATTCAAGATATGGCACATGAAATTTCACAATCTTCTAAAAGGCTAGGAAATATGGTTAAAGATATTCTAGAATTGAGTAAATTAGATGAAAAGAATATTGATTTGAATTTGGTTTCAACAGATCTTGTTGAAATGTTTAAAGAGCAAATAGCAATTGCGACGCCAAAGGCAAAAGAAAAGAATTTAAAATTTGATTTGCAGGCAAATTGTTTGAATAAAGAGGGTAAATTTCTTCACAAGATTGATCAAGGGTTGTATTCAGTTGTGATTAGAAATTTGATTGAAAATGCTGTTAAATATTCAAAAGATGATGGGACGATTACTATAAAATTGGATAAAGACCAATTCTCAGTCAATAATCCATCACTTCCAATTGCTCCTGAAGAAATTGATCATATATTTGAACGTTTTTACAGAACAGACAAGGTTCGAAATACTAAAACTTCTGGCTATGGCTTAGGGCTATCTTTTGTTCGTCAAATTGTTATTGCTCACGGTGGAGATATTTCAGTAACTTCTAACGGAGAAGACGGAACAACTTTTATCGTAACTTTATAAATCAAATTTCAGTTATCATTGAAATAACAATAGGCATAATTCCTAAAAAGATAAATGAAGGTAGATAGCATAAGCCAAGCGGGATAATTAACTTTGTTCCTAAATTTTCGGTTAAAATCTTAGCTTCAGTTTTTTGTTTTAAATTGATTTCTTGAATTTGTCGTTTAAGGTAAGGAACTGGTGAAACACCATTATTTACTGCTTCTTTTATTCTTGTTTCTTTGATGCTTGAAAAAGATTTGGATAGGTCTACAATTTGGAAAAGTTGAAAAATATTTAATCCTGATTTTAATCCTGAGATAATAATTTGAAGTTGAATTCTTGAATCAGATAGAATATTTTTTGATTCAAGTTTAGAATTAAA
>JAISHP010000117.1 GCA_031262545.1 Candidatus Ancillula hodotermitis
TTCCTTTATTAAAGGCGTAGGGTATACAGGAATAAGTTTACCTCTTTCGGTTTATGGCTATTCTGGGACGGCTGATTATTCTGCGTATATTACAATTTATAATGTTGATGCTAGTAAAAATTACAATTCTGATTCTTTAGATTTGAAATCTAGTCTGGAAGCAAGTGTGGCAAGTCAAGATTCTGCAACTCGATCAAACGTATCTATTTCAAATTTAAGAGATTTTTATGTTGATGATGATTTGAATGATAATCTCGCTGTTCAGCAGCCGTTGTATTTTGCTTCGCGCAATCAAACTTATATTATGAAATTTGACCATGGTGATTATCGTTGGCAATTTCCGACAGGAACATGGTTTAGTGACCGAGAGATTCAAGGTTTAGACGATATTGTTAATTCGCTTTAAATCTGTTTTATCTGCAGTTTTTCTAGTTACTTTATCAATAATTTCTATTGGTGTCTTATTATATATCCCTTGGGCACTTGATGTTAATAAACAAACATTAGTTCTAGGGGGAGTAAATATTTCAAGAGGCGGAATTAATCTACCTGTAAGTTTTTTTCACAATTCGGTTAGACTTTCAAACTCTCTAATTTTTTTAATCGGTATTATCATTTTAGCATTTTTTGCATTTTTTTTAAATCGTTTTTGTAAAAGAAATAATACTAAAAAAAGATATCAGATTTTTGTTTGGATTATAAATGTATTAGGTTTTTTGTTTGCTTTATTTTGCCTTCATTTTTCCATGCTTTCTCGCTCGAAGGCGGAAGTTGCGTATAATTCTGATGTTGGAAATGTCATATTAGATAGTGACAGTTTTCAAGGTCAAGTTTATTCAGAAGATGGAGTTTTTCATAATTCAGAGTATTTAATCCAAAATTCAAATAATATTTTTCTAGCTTGGTTAAAAGTTGTTATAAATAATATTTCAAATAGTCTTGGAATTGAACAGGTTTATGGAGCTCTATATTTTAATGAAATTTTAGCGGTAGTGGCTATTATCTGCATCTGGTTTTCTGTTCAAAAAATTATGGGGATGTTTTGTGGTTTTATTTCAATATTATTTTCAATTGCTTTTATTTCTTTCAATTCACACACTGTAGCATTTTATTCAGATCTGCCAGCTTTGAGCTCAACTGCCGTTATGTTGGTAATATCTATCTATATAATTAATTTTGTGAATAATGATAAATTCTCAACTTTGAGAAATTGGAAACTCTGGTTTTTGGTTGTTGTATTTAATATTCTTTGGTTTTTGGGTTATATTTTTAAACCAACAATGTTATTTTTTGGTTTTGCAACAATTTTGACAATTATTATTTTTAGTCACAAAAAACGCTTACTGAAAAATTTGCTTGTTTGTGGAATATTACTTGTGCTTTTCTTTATCCCAGTTGTTGCTTATAATTCTGTTATCAATTCTGGAAAAATTTTAGCAGTGAGCTCAGAAAGGCTTAGTAATGCTACTCCTCCTGCATCGGATTTTATAAATATGGGAACTTCAGGCGATGATTCGAAAGATGTCGGTGGGCGAGGAAGTTATAACAGTATGGTTAGAAGCCGGGATAATAATCGTAACACTAAAGAAGCTATGAATAATGCTGATATTTCAGATATCAAGACTACTCTTTCAAATAGAGATTTTATGCAGAATTTTCATTTTTTCTTTGGTAAACTGACCTACACTTTCTCCCGTGGGGATTTCCATACTTATGATGATTGGCAAGTTCATCAATCACCTAATAGTGACTATATAAATAATGCGAAAATAACTAAAGAATTTAGAGAAATAACAGTATTTAATGGACTTAGTCAATTGATTAAAATCCAAAATTCAGCTTGGGGATGTTGTTTGATTTTGATTCTGCTTCAAATTATTTTTTCAATTATTATTAAGCTTGATAGAAACAAAAAGATTTTTAACAAAAAAATTAGAAAAGTTTATCTTTCGCCAATTAGATTTTTAGGATATGCTGTTTTGGCGCAAATGATTATTTACCAGTTCTTTTCAGAGTCACGTCCAAGATATTTATGGATGGAGGTCCCCATTTTTATTTTTCTAAGTTTATTTTCAGTTGGTTCAATCAAAGCATTATTTAAGATTGAACTCAAAAGGTAGTTTAAGTGTGGTGCGGTAAAAAATCCGGACACTTTTAACGGACATTAACATTATAAGTTTTCGTTGCGCTTTTTTGAATTTCAAAAATGGATAAATAATCAATTTTATGAGTAAATAAGACTTTCTTATTTTTACTACACCATCGTATATTGTGTTATAATATTTGTTAATTTGCAAACATAAGGAGGAATTATGCAAACAGCGGCTATTGCAACTAGGGTTAGTCCCGAAATAAAGGTTCAGCTGACGGATATTGTTGAAGGGTATGGTCTAGACGTTTCGTCTGTATTACGAGCCTTTGCTATGCAGATAGTGAGAGAGAAATCAATACCTCTTGATTTAGGTCGTTCAAGGTATAATCCTGATTTTGTTAGAGACATCCAGAAGGCTGAAGAAGACTACAAAAATGGTGATTTCGTTAAATTTGATTCCACAAAAGACATGTATGATTATTTTGAGGTGAAGTAATGCTACATCCAGTTTTTCTGGGGGAAACATCAAAACAACTTAAAAAATGTAAAGACAAAAAATATGTGAAAAAGGTTCTTGTCTTGGTGAATGATGCTTGCAGAACACCTTTTAAAGGGCTGGGAAAGCCTGAGCCATTAAAAGAAAATTTATCTGGATATTGGTCACGGCGAATTGATAAAAAGAACCGACTGATTTATAGAGTAGTTGAACCAGATCTTTTGATAGTTTCCGTCGTGGGGCATTATTAAAAAAATGTAGTTATATCGGAGGTGTCTATTCTCCTTTTTAAAAAGTGGGTACTTCTGAAGCAGATGATAGCGGTGCAGACAAAAATCCGCACCAAAATAGATCTAAAGAAAGGATTAAGATGGGATACTGCCATTACGCAGAAGAATATAGACAATCAGTTAAGGAAAGATATTTTAGTTCAGGATTGAAGTTGATATGCGATGATGTATTTGGAAGAGAAAATTATGTGTCAATTGAAAAACAAGTATCCGAAAACAAAATTCCTTGAATCTGATATTCTTTTTGATTGAATCTATTATAATCTTGGGTTAAGTCAAACGAATGACGCCCGTTAAAAGCATCCGGATTTTTCCCCTCATCGTCAAGTTCAAACGGTATAATATAGATATGACTAGCGAACGTAAAGCTGTATTACTGGAGAATATATCAGAGGTTTCTAAGCCTATATTTGAGTCAAATGGTATTGAATGTGAGATTTTACCTGGAGCTCTTTCGGAAGATGAGTTAATCGAAAAATTACAAGGGGTCAAATTTTTAGGTCTTAGATCAGCAACTAATCTAACCCGTAAGGTTTTTGAAAATTGCCCTGATTTGGTAGCAGCTGGAGCGTATTCAATAGGAACAAACCAAATAGATTTGGAAGCTGCTAGTGAATATGGTGTTGCTGTTTTTAATGCTCCTTTTTCAAATGGTAGATCAGTTGTTGAGTTGATAATCGGTGAAATCGTTGCTCTGTATAGACATCTTTCTGACCGTAATCGTTCTTTACAAGCTGGAATTTGGGATAAAACTGCTAGCGGTTCTTTTGAAGTTAGAGGAAAAACTCTAGGTATAGTTGGTTATGGAAAAATTGGAACACAACTTTCTGTTTTGGCAGAAGCTATGGGTTTGAGAGTTCTTTTTTATGACATTTTAGAACGTCCAGCTTTAGGAAATGCAAAGGCTGTTGCTTCTTTATCCGAGCTTTTAGAACAGTCTGATATTGTAACTTTGCATGTGGACGGGAGAGATGACAACAGAGGGTTCTTTGGGGAAAGTGATTTTGAAAAAATGAGACCAGGGTCTTTATTTTTGAATGCTTCTCGTGGTTTTGTTGTTGATTATGATGCTCTAAAGTCACATTTGGAATCAGGACAAATTGCGGGAGCAGCGATTGATGTTTACGAAAAAGAGCCTAAAAAACGTGGCGATAAGTTTACTCATATCTTACAAGGGATTGATAATGTTATTTTGACTCCGCATATTGGTGGCTCGACTTTGGAGGCACAGCGCTCAATAGGAGATTTTGTTTCACACAAATTGGTGGATTATTATAAAATGGGATCTACTGCCTTGTCTGTTAATATGCCAAATATTCAGCTTGTTCCGACGACTTCAAAAGCCAGAATTATGCATATTCATAAAAATGTTCCTGGAGTTTTAATGCAAGTTAACCAAATTCTTTCTGAAGAAGGTGCGAATATTGAAGCACAATGGCTTTCGACTCGTGGGAAAATTGGGTATGTTGTGACAGATTTAAATTCAGAAGTTCCTGAACACTTAAAAGAGCGTTTAAGAACTTTTGGAGAAACGATTTATGTTCGTGGACAGTAAAGCAAGTAATGTAAAAGCAAGTAATGTAAAGCAAGTAATGCAAGAAGTAATAAAGGTAGAATTAGTAGAGATTGAAGGATAAATATGAAAATAATTGGTAAACTTTATAATGAGGGTGATGTTGTTGAGGTTTCTATTGATGGTGAAAAAATTTCAGCAATAAATCCTGTTTCTAATCCTACAGAACAAGAATT
>JAISHP010000023.1 GCA_031262545.1 Candidatus Ancillula hodotermitis
AATTCAAAGTTTGAAGAAAAGAGGGCTGTGCTTAGGCACTGCACTTTTCAAAAACGAAGAAGTTCGCTCAAATAAACTCAAAGTTCTTCTGGATCGAATTGGGAGTCATATAACCTATAATACTCCCCCTGCTTTGCCATCAAGGTTTCATGATTTCCTTGCTCAACAATATGCCCATGCTCCATAACAATAATCACATCAGCATCACGAATTGTTGACAATCTCTGCGCAATCACAAAACTTGTCCGATTTTCCCTTAAACGATTCATGGCCTTTTGAACTAAAACCTCAGTTCTAGTATCAACAGAAGAAGTTGCTTCATCTAAAATCAAAATATCTGGATTTGCTAAAAACGCTCTAGCAATTGTCAAAAGCTGCTTTTCGCCAACTGATATTTGAGCATCATCATCCAAAACAGTCTGATAGCCATCTGAAAGAGAATTAACAAAATGATCAACATACGTTGCTTTGGTTGCGGCTAAAAATTCCTCATCTGTAACAGTTTTGCCTTCAGGAACACCATATTTTAAGTTTTCTTCAATGGTTCCCTTAAACAACCAAGTGTCCTGCAACACCATTCCCACATTTGAACGTAAAGCACCTCTTGAAATAGATTTAGTATCTATCCCATCTAATTCAATATTTCCTGAATTAACTTCATAAAAACGCATAATCAAATTAACTAAAGTTGTCTTTCCTGCCCCAGTAGGGCCTACAATCGCAACAGTTTTCCCTGGCTCAGCGACTAAATTCATATCTTCAATCAATTTCACATCTGGATCATAACTAAATTCAACATGCTTAAATTCAACTTTACCTTGGACGGAATCTAATTTTTGCGGCAAGGATTCTTCGTTTGACTCTTCTTCAGCATCTAACAACTCAAATATTCTCTCAGCTGAGGCTGCTCCAGATTGAAGCAAATTAATAGATTGAGAAATTTGACCAAGAGGTTGTGAATATTGCCTTGAATATTGAATAAATGCTTGAACATCTCCCAAACTCATTCTGCCTTGAGTAACAAAATAAGCTCCAACGAGTGCCACAATAACATAATTTAAATTAGTCATAAATGTCATTACTGGCATAATTACACCAGAAATAAATTGTGCCTTAAAGCTTGATTCGAAAAGTTGATCATTATTAACTTTAAATTTAGCTTCAAAATCTTGAGCTTGACCATACGATTTAATCAATGTGTGCCCTGTAAATGACTCTTCAATATGCCCATTCAAAATACCTGTTTGTTTCCACTGACCTCTAAAGCGTGGTTGAGAATGTTTCATAATAATACCTATAATTCCGAATGAAACAGGAATCGTAATCAAAGCAATTAATGCTAAGAGCCAATCAACTGAAAACATCATTCCGATTACAGAGATTACCATCAAAACCATAAAAATCAAATCCCCACCTGTTTGTTTCAATGTCTGAGTAACATTATCCAAATCATTCGTTGTTCTTGACATCACTTCACCACGACTAGTCTTATCAAAGTAACTTAAAGGCAAGTGCCAAATTTTTTCCTCAATTTGTTGTCTGAGTTTCATAGAAAGCTCAGTAATTAACCGAACTGAAATCCAACCTGCAATCATCCTTGTAAAGAGCATTCCAAAATAAATCAAAATGACAAAACCTAGCATCCAAGCAAACTTGACAAAGTCCACACCTTCCCCAAGCTTAATTGTCATGCTGGCAGCCATTTGTTTGATACTGTCAATTTTAGAAGCATCATCTCCCGAAACTTTTTCCATCTGGTCTAGGACTTTATCAACATTCAAAGTCCCATCCGGATTATCAACACTTTTCTTAACTTCTTCATATTGCTGATTTGCCGCATCTTCTTGTTGTTTTTTAGGTAAATCTTTTGTTTGTGGATTTTCCTCAATACTTTTTTCTATACTTTGATGAATTTGATCAGTAATTTTATTTGAAATCAAACCGTCAAAAAGGATATTTGTCCCATTACCTAAAGCTTTTGGAGCGTAAGCCGAACAAGCAGCTGATATTATTAATAATAATAAAACAACTAAGCAACGTAAACGATTAACTGAAGAATCTACTAAACCTTTTAGTAATCTAGTAATAGTGCCTCTAAAATTTTTAGCTTTTTCACCAGCCATCGCCCTTCCACGAGCATGAGTAGGCTGATTCTTAACTCTTTCTTCTTGTGCCATTATTTCAACGCCTCCTCTGCAGATAATTGAGAATCAACAATTTCCTGATAAGTTGGACAATTTTCTAGCAATTCTTCATGCGTCCCTTGACCAACGATTTTACCCTCATCCATTACTAAAATATTTTCAGCATGACGAATAGTAGAGATTCTCTGAGCTACTATAATAACTGTTTCATTCTTGGTTACTTCTTTCAAAGCCTGACGTAAATTATGATCAGTCTGATAATCTAAAGCTGAAAAAGAATCATCAAATTGATAGACCCTGGGATGACGAACAATCGCTCTAGCTATCGCTAATCTTTGACGCTGACCTCCAGAAAAATTAGTCCCACCTTGACTCACTGCTAAATCCAAAGGATTATCAACCGCCTCATTACTCTCTGAATTTTCAGCCATTTTCTCTTTTAAGAAGTCTTCTGCTTGGGCAACCCGCAAAGCTTCCCACATCTCTTCTTCAGTTGCATCAGGATTCCCAAACAGCATATTTGAACGAACAGTCCCACTGAACAGAAAACTCTTTTGTGGGATAACACCAATCCACTTATTTAAATCATCTAGCGACAAATCTCTCAAACTAATATCATCAAAATAAACATCACCACCTGTTGCGTCAAAAAGCCTTGGGATCAAACGTAATAATGTTGATTTTCCACAGCCTGTTGATCCAATAATGGCTGTTGTTTGACCCGGTTTAGCAGTAAATGAAATTTCTTTAATTACAGGCTCACTCGCTCCCGGATACCTAAATTCAACATTTTCAAAACGAATTTCACCTCTTGGGTTTTCAATTTCCTTCGGAGTTTTAGAACTTACAACGCTCGCTTTGGTATTAATGACTTTACGAATACGCTTAGCTGAAACTTCCGCTCTTGGCCACATAACAAAAACCATAGAAGACATCAGGACAGCCATCATAATATACATCATATAAGTAATAAAAGCAGTAATTGCTCCAATTTCCATATCTCCATTATTAATTCTAATCCCACCAAACCACATAATGG
>JAISHP010000097.1 GCA_031262545.1 Candidatus Ancillula hodotermitis
AATGACAACTAATTTAGTTGAAGAAGCTTTACTAAATGCTTTGCAAAATAGAAACTATCCTAAAAATGTAATTATTCATACAGATAGAGGAAGTCAGTATAATTCAACATCATTTAAAAGGATGCTCAAAAAGTATGGTCTTAAAGGATCAATGGGGCAAGTGCATACCTGTGCAGATAACGCAGCTATGGAAAGTTTTAACTCTCAACTTCAAAAATGTGTGTTTAATCAAAAGAAAGTTTGGGATACAAAACAAGAATTAAGACTAAAGACATTTAGATGGGTTACAGTAAGATATAATCAGGAAAAAAGACAGAAAAACTTGTTAGATATGACACCTCTTGAATACGATATAATAGTAGGAGGTCAACAATTAAATATAGAATAAATTCTTTATAAGCTCAAAGGTTTGCAGACCCGCCTTTGGATGGCATGGGAAAAAGATTTCAAGAACTTCGACCTCTACAACTGGTTCCTCCACTCCGGCGACCCCATGATGCAAGCCCTGATGGACAAGAACACTGGTTGGATGCAACACTTCGAAACCGAAACCAACAACAGCAACACCATGCGCGGAAAACCCTTGGAGTTCAAGCCAACACCTGAAGGGTATTGGGATGCGATTGAAGACGTGTTTCGGTAAAAAATTACTGATAAGAATTTTCGATATTTCAGCAAAACAATTGGGTAATAATACTTGATTTTTGGGATAAATGTGGTATACTATAGGTATGGCTCAAGAAAACGAAACGAGTAACAGTGCGAGTGTCGAAGGTGACACAGCGGCTAAGTTTACGTTTAATGCCTTAACACCTGAGAAGAACATCAAGCCACTTGGAAAGTATGAAGATGCGATAACGTTTGCTAGAAATGATAATTCAGTGAGAAATATTGCAATTTCTGGTAGCTATGGTTCCGGTAAAAGCAGTGTTATTGAGTCATATGAAACAATACATGAATACTTTAAAAAAGACTCTAAACATATCTCGGCTTTGATATTTCCTTTCGGTGATATAAAAAAGTGTCCAGATTGCCAAAAGAACGGTTACTACCGCTGTGAAAAACATCGGGATAACGATCTTGAAGAACGTATTATCAGTCAGTTACTTAATTCTGTAAAATCTAATGATATACCTAAAAGTAAATTTTCACTGATTCGCGAAGTCGCCAATCAAAAAAGAATTAAAATATCCACTTTTGCGCTAATAGTTTGCTTGGCATTGATTTTCAACATTCTTGGTGAAAATAAATATATTCACCAACTATTTGGATTCTTGGGTTGCTACTCCATTATAAGTTCAATTATCTATATAGTTCTTATTTGCATAGCTATAGGACTGACGGGATGTATTATATATAAATTAGTTTCCTATGTCCTCAATCGAGATATTAAAATCTCAAAAATAGGGACAAAAGACGCAAATGTTGAATTGTTTGATGGCAAGAATGATCCTTTGTTTAACAAACAACTTGATGAGATTTGCTATATAATTTCCAAACTAGGTAAACATAATTTTATCTTTGAGGATATTGATCGTTGCGAGGATCCTCTTATTTTTGCTGAGTTGCGAGAACTGAATTTTTTGCTGAATGAGAAACCAATGCTGTCTGAATTGACCAATAAGAGATCGACCCCAATTAAGTTTTGGTATTTAATTCGTGATGACATTCTTGAACAAAAATATCGCACGAAGATGTTTGACTTTATTATCCCTGTAATTCCAGTTATTGATCCGAGTAATGTTTATGAAGCAATTGTTAAGCATTTCCCATTCTTGATAAATAATGATAAATTCGATAAGATAAAACTACGAAATATTGTAGAATATTTACCAGATATGCGTTTGCTTAAGAATGTATTTAATGAATTTGAAATCTATAATGAGGAATTCAAAAAAATTGAGAATTATAATCCAACAAAACTATTTGCTTATGTTCTTTACAAGAACCTATTGCCAGAAGATTTTGCGAAAATGCAAAACAGCAGAGGTTTAATACCGTGGATTATTGATTTAAAAAGCGTGCGTGAAAATACCGAAAAACAAAATATTTTTCACTTTGAAGAATCAGGTCAAAATGAAACTTTACAGCAGGAATCTGAACGAAAAGAAAAACTGGATCAATCAGAAAAGATTCTAAACGACATTAAAAGTATCAATCTTGGAAGCTTTATACAAAAATATATTAACTTGAAAATCGTTGGTACGGATAGTAAAAAAGATGTCAAATATAAAGAAATTTTAAACGGAAAATACGGAAAATTAATTATCTATTTGCTTAACCAAAATCTAATTGACAAGCATTACCATGATTATATTTCAAGATTTATAGAAGGAAATATTGATAAAAGCGACAAACAATATCTAACAATGGTTCACGATTCACAAACTCCGAATTACTCATTTAAAATGAGTCATCCAGATGTATTGCTAAATGAGTATTTATCTTTCGAGGATTTATATTCAGTTAGTGCTTTGAATTATAATATTTTTGAAACTTTTATTAGTGGTAAAACCAGCAAAAACAAATATGATGCGAAAAATATGATAAAAACCGCCTACCAGTCGGATATAAATCATGATTTCATTATTACCCTTCTTCAAAGAGAAATTAAAAATAAACATTTATTATACAAGTGGCTATACGATGATTTTAATGATATCTATAGCGATATATTGAAATCAAATCACGAAGATTTGTCTAATAATTTATCGCTTGATATTCTAACCAAAACAAATATTCCAAAATCTCGTGGTACATTACCTTTGCCCCCTGATAGTTTATCTAAATATTTCACAAGCGATAATTTTCCTGCTTGGGATTATCTCAAAAATAATCTTGAAAAGTATACTGAAGATGAAATAGAGAACCTAGTTTCTAATATGAATTCACTTGATATAAAAGTTAAATTGGTCGAATCGGTTCCGACAAAACCAAAAGCTAAAAAGTTTTACGATTTAATCTATCAGCAAAATTTATACGAAATTAATGTAGATAATATCTCATTCTTCCTGGAGCAATTTTATGATGGATATAAATTAGACATCGAAAAAATCAGCCTATATTCTCTGTTGAAGTCTAAATCCGAAGAGCCAATAGCTAACGATCTTGACGAAAAAATTCAGAGCTATTATGAAGCAATTTTTGCTCAGTATTCAGAAATTAAGGTAACGGACGATCTAGAAGATGTAATTCATATTCTAAATTTTGGAGTCTCACAAGATGAGGAGGATGGTAAAAATAATGAGAAAAATAATCGAATATCAGATGATTTTAAGAAGAAATATATCGCCCATTTATATACTCCAATAGATCAGTTAGATAAACTAACCGGCACTGATTTGTGGACAGAAATTGCAAGAAATGAAAACGCCTATGTTCATAATTGGCAAAATGCCGTTTTGTATTATGCCGAGTTTGAGGAATTTGATTTATTGAAAACTGTGAATCCTGATGAAAAGTTTGCTTGGAAAGCTCTTGGTGAAATACTTCACGAAAATGAAAGAAGTGATTTCTATAAAGCCGTTCTCGGATCTGATAATCTAACTGATAATATAAAAGTGCAAGTTATAGAAGACTCTATGGTATATTTTGATAATATGCTTCCTGCAGTGCTCGAAAACCTACCTAGCCAAGAAGTGGTTCAGTGTATTATTGATAGCGATCTATTAAAAGTTAATGTAAGTCTTAAATTTATCAGATCAAATTATGAAGAATTGTCTGGTTATTTCATTTGGAAAAATTTACAAAAATATGTTGATGATGTTATGACTGCTGATATCATTAATGAGTATGAGTTGGAATATCTAATTGGTAAATATAATGACACAAACGAAGAGAATAAGGGATTGATTACTCAAGTCTGTATACATTTCAAAAATATAATTGTCCGTATCGCAACACAAATAACTTATACTTTACTAAATAAGATTTATGCTGAGGCGGTATTTACTGAGCAACAAAAGGTTGATATCTTATGTAACCAAATACCTTATTTGGATAGAGGATATATTGGAGAAATAGCAAAAAATTATTTAAGTAATTACAACTGGATTCCTAATATTTTGAATGGTAAGAGAACTCCTAGACCTAATCAGATTGTAACTAATACTCAAATATTAAAAGCATTACAGAGTGCCAATATAGTTTCTAAATATGAGCCGAGTAAACAACAAATATCGGCTTATGAAGTTTACACTCGCAAAAAGAAAAATCAACATAAGGAGCAGAGCAATGTCCAGTAACGAACTAACGCCTCAGAACTCTGAATTCTTGCTATATCAAGATGATAATGGGGTTACTCGGGTTAATGTGCGGTTTGAAGGGGATGATATCTGGTTGACACAAGAGCAGATTGCTGAGCTTTATGATATCGAACGGTCGGTGATTACCAAGCATATTGCTAATGTTTATGAAGATGGTGAACTTGTTGAAAATGCAACTTGTGCAAAATTTGCACTAGTTCGCCAAGAAGGCTCGCATTCAGTCAAACGACAGGTTCTGCATTATAACTTGGACATGATTATTGCTGTGGGGTATCGGGTGAAGTCGCAGGTGGCAACTAGGTTTCGGCAGTGGGCTACTCAGCGGTTGCATGAGTATATTCAAAAAGGGTTTGCGCTTGATGACGAGCGGTTGAAGGGTAATGGTAATAGATACTTTAGAGAACTGTTGCAGCGAGTGCGGGATATTCGGTCGAGTGAACGGAATTTGTATCAGCAGGTGACGGACATCTATGCAACTTCAGTGGATTATGACCCGAGAAGTGATGCGACTCGTGAGTTTTTTGCAACAGTGCAGAACAAAATGCATTGGGCAGCTCATCAACACACGGCAGCAGAAGTAGTTTATGACCGAGTTGATGGTGAGAAACCGATGGTGGGGATGACTAATTTCAAGGGCAACTATATTACTCGAGATGATGTCAAGATTGCTAAGAATTATTTATCGGAGAAAGAGTTGCAAGTTCTGAACTTGTTGGTGAGTCAGTATTTGGACTTTGCGGAGTTGCAAGCGATTGAGGAGCATTCGATGACTATGGCGGATTGGAGAGAAAAACTGGATGAGATCTTGTCAGTGACTAATCGACCGCTATTAGACCATAAGGGTAAAATCTCACATGAGCAGGCAGTGAATAAAGCTGAGCAGGAGTATACTAAATACAGGCAGCGGGAAATGTTGCAGTATGAGAGTGATTTTGACCGGGCGATACGTGAGATTGAACAGCAGAACAAAGGATTAAGCAAGAAGGAGCAGGGGAAATGACTGAGAATAACGCAGGAGTTGAGAAGTTGGCAATGGAGACTGAGGATGAAAGTTCGAAGAACTCGGAGTGGCTGGCTGAGGTTTTAGGTGAGAAGTTTCCTGAGGTGGTTACTGAGGTGCGGGAGACTGTTCTGGGGGCGGATGGGAAGCCTGAGGTTGAAGTTGTTGATGGGGTGGAAGTTCCGCGGACTAGGGTTAAGCATGCCATTGAGTTTGAGAAGTTGGCTGAGTTGCTGGGTAGTGAAGTGGCTGGGGCTGGGCGTACGGAACGGTATGATTTTACTTGGCCTGGCAAGCGGGAGGCGATTCGGGAGGCGGCTACTCCGATTAAGAAGACTTTGCGGCCGCAGCGGGAAGAGTCGGTGGACTGGGAGAACACGGAGAATGTTTATATTGAGGGCGACAATTTAGAAGCGCTGAAGCTGTTGCAGGAGAGTTATCTGGGCAAAGTGAAAATGATTTACATTGATCCGCCTTACAACACGGGGAAGGATTTTGTTTACCGCGATAAGTTTCAGGAGTCGGCAGAGGATTACGAGGAGAAACTGACGGAGGCGGGTGAGCTGGCGGAAGACGAGAGCGGCGCGAAAGTGCGGCTGTTCCAGAACTCCAAAGACAACGGGTGTTACCATTCTGACTGGTGCTCAATGATTTACCCACGCTTGAAACTGGCGAGGAACTTGCTGCGTGATGATGGTGTGATTTTTATTTCGATTGATGACAATGAGGTGACCAATCTGCGAAAGATTTGCGATGAGGTGTTTGGGGAGGGGAACTTTGCTGCGTGCATTCCTTGGCAATCTAGGTTATCTGTTCAGAATGATACAGATTTAAGTATTAACCATGAGTACATATTAGTATATGCAAAGCAAAGACGATTTGAAAATAGACGATTAAAAGAAAGTAATGCATCGAGTTGGTATAAACACGATTTATTTGTTTTTAGACCATCACCTTTGGATAAGTCAAAATTTAACAATCCTGATAATGACCCTAGAGGACCATGGAAAGCAGACCCCTTTGATGCTCCTCACGTTCGTCCTAATCTTACTTATCCCGTCACAAACCCTAACACAGGCGAACAGCACCTTCCGCCAAGTGGAAGGCACTGGAGGATTTCTCCAGATAAATTCTCCAGTGCCATGGAAGAAAAACGCATAGTTTTCGGAAAAAGTGGTACTGGAAGACCTCAGATGAAGTCATTCTATGAAGAGAAAAAAGATTTTGGCTCAATTGATAATGCTTGGTTTTCGGCTGATAAAGTTGGAACTGCAACTGAGGCAACCAAAGAATTACAAAAGTTATTTGACAATGCGCCTTTTGACACACCAAAACCAGTTAGATTGATTGTAAAATTATTGCAACTTGGGTTTGTTGAGAAAAATGATATTGTGTTAGACTTCTTCTCTGGCTCAGCCACTACTGCCCATGCTGTAATGCAACTGAATGCCGAAGACGGCGGTAGCCGTAAGTTCGTGCTGGCGCAACTAGATGAGCCAACTCCTGAGAATTCCGAGGCGCGCAAGGCTGGCTACAACTCAATTCCCGAGATTGCCCGTGAACGTATCCGCCGGGCTGGCAAGAAGATTCAGGGGGAGATCCTGAAACAAGTTCAGGATGACAAAGGGGTGTTGCCAGGAATGGAAAGTGCCGAGTCACGTCACCTTGACATCGGGTTCCGTTCGTTCAAGATTGACAGCACTAATATGAAAGATGTCTATTATGGTGCTGGCGAAATAACTCAAGCGCAACTCGGAGACTTTATCAGCAATATCAAAGATGACCGCAGTGATGAAGACTTGCTCTATCAAGTAATCCTACAACTCGGGCTGACGTTGGACTTGCCACACGAAGTGTTGGATATTGACAGTGTGAAGGTTCATAAAATGGCCGGCAACTTCTTGGTAGCTTGTTTTGTGCCTAACATCTCAGAAGACTTAGTCAAGGCGATTGCAAATCTCAAGCCGTTTCACGCTGTCTTCCGTGACAGTTCATTTGCCAGCAGCCAGAACAAGATTAACCTGACTGAAATCTTCAAACTCCTCAGCCCAGAAACAGATATCAAGGTGATATAGATGAAACTGCCGTGGAAAAATGTATTCATTGACACAATAGTTCCGTGTAAAAATGATATAATAAACACAAAAGTGCCGTGTCTTTTTGTAAGGAGTTTAACTAATGCGTAGAGATTTAATGACTAAATTGGTTGAATGGAAGAATTCAAATAACCGCAAACCGCTCATATTAGGCGGTGCGAGGCAAGTCGGTAAAACTTGGCTCATGAAAGAATTCGGTAAACAAGAATACGAAAATGTTGCCTATGTAAACTTTGAGGATAATGAAAACTTGTCTCAGCTATTTAACAATGGTTATAATGTCAAATTGGCAATTGAGTGGATATCGGCACAAACGGGGGAAGATATAAATCCTGGGAAGACATTAATTATACTTGATGAGATTCAAGCTTTTCCTAAAACATTGACATCGCTTAAATATTTTAACGAAAACGCACCAGAATATCATGTTATTGCAGCAGGAAGTCTTTTAGGTGTTTCTTTCCACCAAGGCGTTTCATTTCCGGTTGGTAAGGTCAATCGTCTAACTCTAGAACCGTTATCTTTTTGTGAATTTTTGAGAGCATTTGGCGAGGATAAACTTGTGGAGCAAATGGAAGCGAACAATCTTCAGCTAGTAACTATGTTTCGAAATACACTAGAAAACTATTTAAAAAAATACTATCTGATTGGCGGAATGCCTGCTGCTGTTATGACTTATCTTAATACGAAGTCCTGGAGACAAACAAAGAATGCGCAAAAAGAATTGTTGAATGATTATTTAAATGACTTTTCAAAATATGCAGATATCACCACAACTAAACGGATAAATTTAGTTTGGGAGAATATTCCGAATCAACTGGCAAAAGAAAATCGAAAATTTGTTTTCGGCGCATTGAAAGGTGGCGCTCGAGCAAGTGAATTTGAATTAGCTATTCAATGGTTAAGTGATGCTGGTTTGATTAGGGTTGTTAATAGAGTAGGTAAGCCTAGTTTACCGTTGGTTGGCTATCAAAAGATGAATTCATTTAAAATTTACTTACTTGACATTGGATTGCTATCTTATATGTCAAATTTAGATGAGTCAATTGTTTTAGAAAAAAATGATATATTTACCGAATTTAAAGGTGCGCTTACTGAACAGTTTGTTTGCCAGGAATTACATGCTGGTGGTCTGGATGAACTGTTTTACTGGTCGAATGATAACCATCAAGGCGAAATTGATTTCTTAATGCAGCTTCATGGTAGTATCGTTCCAATTGAGGTTAAGGCCGAGGAAAATTTGCAAGCTAAGAGTTTGAAGGCATTCCGCGATAAATTCCATCCGCCAGTTTCGGTCAGGACTTCACTCTCTGATTATCGCGATGAGGGTTGGCTGGTGAATATCCCGCTTTACATGATCTCGCAAATTGAGAAGTTGCTGGAGGGGAGGGAAGGATGACTCCATTAAACGCAATCAAGAATTACAGATTAAATCACTCCGAAGATACTGAGTATAGAGAGTATATGTCTTTATATGATTGGACAGATTCAGAAGATTTAAAAATAATACTTTCAACACTTCAGCATGAATTTTTGTCGAATTTCGAACTTATGAATCAGCGACTTCCTACTGGAGATTATACTGCTCATTTTTGGGCTGATCCTTCTAGAAATCTTCTGAATGCAATAGCAAAATCGGATAAAGTGTTGGGAATGCTATCGAATTCAGAATTTGCTATTAAAATCGTTGATGCTTACGTTCCTATTGTAGAAAAATGCAAAAATTTCCTTGTTTCAAGCGGCGGAAGTGAAATACCTGAAAATATGAGTAAAATTTTTATTGATAAAGTTGACCCATTTTTTGAAAAAGTAAATAATTTTATTGTTCCGCGAAATGAACATGCTAGTGTCAATGTGAAGTTAATTGGCGAAGGATCATACGCAAAAGTCTTGAAATATCATGATGCTTTCTACAATCATGAATTCGCGCTAAAACGAGGGTTATCAGACCTAACTGATAAAGAATGCAGGAGGTTTAAAAGAGAATTTGAGATTCTGAACGAGCTTTCGCACCCAAATATTGTAGATGTTTATAGATTCGATGACAGAAAGTGCGAATACACTATGGAGTTTTGTGATTTGACAATTGAAAAATATATTAAGTTAAATAATCAAAAGTTATCGCAATCTAAAAGATTAAAATTAGTAAGAGAGATTTGCAGCGCATTTCAATATATCCATAATAAAAATTTACTTCATAGAGATATCGCACTGAATAATGTTTTGATTAAAAGCTTCGAAAACGATGTGGTTGCTAAAGTTTCTGATTTTGGATTGGTTAAGCAAAAAGATAGTGATTTAACATCTCAGAATACCGAATTTAAAGGTTCTTTAAATGATCCATCATTGCAAGTTGTTGGATTTGTAAAATACTCGATGCCTCACGAAATTTTTGCTTTGACTCGATTGCTGTATTTTATAATGACTGGTAAGACTGTGCTAGATAAATCAAAATATCCTGAAATGTCAGAGTTCTTAACCGTAGGAACGAATTCAGATATCAATGCTAGACCTAAAAATGTTACTGAACTTTATAACATTTTATTAAAATGTTCGAAAGGGGCAAAACAAAATGACCGAACAAGATAGAAGAAATATATTGGAGAATGCATTTCATTCAAGTGAGATGGAAGGTTTGCGGGTAACAAATGAGCTGCGAGTTGCTCTCGTGACCGGGCAGAATAATCAGACGAATGTTACTCTGAAGAATCAGGATATGAATGCAATTTTGACATACTTCTCACCAGTGTCAAAAGACAAGGAGTCAATTTATCCTGATGATGATAAAGAGATTGATATTTTAATTGCAACTGATTGTATTTCTGAGGGGCAGAATTTACAGGACTGTGACTACTTAATCAATTATGATATTCACTGGAATCCAGTGCGGATAATTCAGCGGTTTGGACGTATTGACCGTATTGGCAGTCATAATGATGTGATTCAGTTGGTAAACTTTTGGCCAGAAGTAGGACTTGATGAATATATTAATCTGAAACATCGAGTTGAGTCACGGATGAGTGCAGTTAACTTAACGGCGACTGGGGACGATAATCCATTGGACGCCAAAGAAATTGTTGCTGATCAATTTAGAAAGGCGCAACTAGAGAAGTTACAAACTGAGGTGACGGATCTTGAAGATATGAGTCAAGGTGTGTCAATTCAAGACTTAGGCTTAAATGAGTTCAGGTTGGATCTACTGGACTACATGAAAGAACATGAAGATGACATTGAAACTGCGCCAAACGGTATGTATGCTGTGGTCAAGGCGAGCGAGAAGTGTCCTAAAGGTGTGATATTTGTGATGAGGAATATTAACCAAGGTATCAATATAGACCGACAGAATAGGTTACATCCGTTTTATCTAGTGTATATCGGACTGGATGGTAAAGTTATTGTTAATCATCTCGATTCTAAGAAGTTGTTGGATCGCGTGCGGGTTTTGTGTCGTGGCAATTCGGAACCATATGCTGAGTTATGCCAAGTATTCAACAAAGAAACGCATGATGGGGCAAAAATGGATAAGTATTCTAAACTGCTCGGTGATGCAATTCAATCAATTGTGGCGGTCAAAGCTGAGAAAGATATTGACTCGTTATTCACGCCAGGCGGAACTACACCATTAACTGCTGAAATAAAGGGACTAGATGATTTTGAATTGATTGCGTATTTAGTTGTCCGTTCTAGTGGAGGTAATGAGTGATGATTACTTTATCGCAGTCAGCTTATGTTGGTAGAACTATCCCCAAAGTGAAGTTTTACGAGAATGCCAATATTAACTCGAAACTTAAGGATATTTTTCAACACAATATTGAGAAGATTACATGGCTCTATAAGATTTCACCTGATACAATGAATCTGCAACCAAGTGATGGCATTGCTGAAATTGAGGTGTTTGAGGTTGAGCTAAAAGACGGACAAAAACTACTACAAAAAAGCCAGATTTGCAAGGTGATTGACGATGCATTACCTGATAAAAATGTTCTATTTATTGTTAAATCTGACGATATGGTAGAACCGATGTTATTTATTTCAAAAAATCATAAAAGTGGAAGTGTCAATGTTATTGGGAAAAATACTTTCTTGGAAGGAGAAAAGGTTTCTTATAACAATTTCGATGTTAAAATTGACGGTAATAATTTAGGGTCAGCATGGAAAAGCTTCGTTGCTCAAGTTGGTGGATGGCATGGTGAATTATTAAATTTTTCTGATAAAGCTGCTGAATTTGCGGTTAATAAAGTTTTAGAAAAACGCAAACTTCAGGCTGAAATAGATATTTTAAATTCGAAAGCAAAACGAGAAAAACAACCCAATAAGCAATACGAATATTATTCACAAATCAAAAAATTAGAAAACAAAATTATTGAGCTTGATGATAAAACACTTAAACTCAATATTAATATTAATTTGTAAAGGAGATTAAAAAGTGACACTATTACTTAACCCAACTAAAAAATCTGCTCAATTTTTTCGATACATTGAACTGGCAGAAAAAGATGAAGCGCCTAAAGTGAATAAGTTCTTTTCTTGGACTGCAAATAATTTGGCAGTCGCTGGAAAGAAATGTTTATTTCTGGTAAATGATTTGACTTATGCCTCAGTCTTTATTGCAAATGTCACAGCTGAGGATAGAAAGAATCTGGCTGAAATTGTGCATTATGGGATTGATATGACCTTTGATCTTTGCGGTATTAAACGTTCTGAAATCGATGAATATTTTGCAACCGCAGGTGAGACTAAAGTATATAAAGCACACGATAACGCCGCAATATCGGTAAATAATCGACTAAACTGGTTGGGCAGCTGGGTGTCAGACAAGTATCCAATAGACCTAAGTGACTATTACCAACCGATGTATATCAAGCAATTGTTAGATTATCCAGTCGGAACATTGAAATATCGCAATCCTGCCGAAGCAACACGACTAGTGTTTGATGAATGGCTAGCTGGACGCATTGACGATATTGAATCATTACTAAAATCCAAGAAGAAGAAACAATGACAACAAAAAAACAACAGCAAGTCCTTGAGTTCGCAAAGCAGCATAACGGTTTTATTACTGCGAAACAACTTGGCGAGCAGGATCTAAATCATGCAGTGGTTACCCGTTTGGTGGTTGACGAGCTGCTGGTTAAATCTGATCGAGGACTTTATCGACTGCCTGAGCAAAAGGATGACTTCCTATATGGTTATCAAGTCCACTATGCAAGTGGCTTCTTTTGTCTATCAACAGCGCTTTATCTTTTGGGATATCTAGAAGAATCTCCAGAGCTAGTGGATATGGTTTTCCCCTATAAGTCCAAGACTTCATACTTGCCAGATAACATCAATGCCAGTAGAGAACTTGAGAAATTCTTTGGAATTGGTAGAATTACAGTAAAGACTAGACAAGGGAATTCTGTTGATGTATATTCTATTGAGAGAACCCTTTGCGATCTGGTGCGCCCAGGAAAAAATGTAGATATAAAAATTATCGGTTCAGCATTTAGGCAGTACGTCAAGACTAAGAGTGTCGATGTTAAAAAATTACTGGAGTATGCTGTGCTGTTGGGCGTTGAACAAAAGGTCGAGAGTTACCTTGAAGTCTTGTTGTAGTAATTCGTTCATTAGATTGCAACTGGTTTAATCGCTTAAGTAAATCTTTCTTGGCTTTAACTCGTTCCTGACTTGCTCTATTCTTTAAACAGGGTCTGCAAACCTTTGAGCTTATAAAGAGTTTATTTTATTTTTAATTGTTAATTTTTTAATTAGTGTTTGAAATAGAAAATTCATTTATAAATAAAAAACCCACTCCTAAGAGTGGGCTTAATTTTGGTTTGGTTATATTCGTTTTTAATTGCTGATTCCAAGAGTTGCTATATTTGATAAAACGCTAATTCCAAATAAGAGTCCAAGGCTAAGACATATTAAAACAATTGCAACGGTAATAAATTTATCTGAATTGTTCCACTTGTTTTTATTTATTAGTCCGATAACGAGCATGCCTAAACCAACAACAAACATTGAACCTAAAATAATTAACATAATTGCTGTTGTCATTCTGACCACCATCCTTCCCATATTCTACCATTTACCCCTCTTTGATCTTCGTGAACAATGTTGAACGACTGTAAAGGAAGATCAAGGCCTAAATACTGAAGAACTGGGACTTCAGAAAACGCCCTGAATCTCGCACGAACATTTTTTTGACCTTGCGAAATTGGATCAACTGCGACATGGTGTCCTTGATCATGAAAATTGTTTGTCATGATGTATACTTCAGAAACATTTGACGTAATTTCTGTTACACCATTTTGCGGGTGGCAGTAAGTATAATTATGGTCAAATTCAATTAAGGTTTGTTTCAAAATATTTTGAACTTTATACCAAGATCTTGTAGTTCCGCAATTGCCAGCTGCTTTTTTACCAGGTTGAAGAACTGGAGATTTATCTACACCTTGGACTCCAATTAGGTCTGGAGCAATTTGAAAACTAACTCTTTCTCCATCAGATAATTCATGGTGTTCTTTGTTTGTCGCTTCTTTGACAAGTTGCTCAAGATTAACTTTTGATTCTTGAGAAACGATATCAAAGCCATCTGTTATTTCACCTCCTTTATCAGTAATCTGTTCATTCGCTTTTGACTCGCAAGGATTAAATAATCCTGCGCATAGTGAAGAAATCGTTAGAAAAACTAAACAAATTGCAAGTTTTAGTCTCACGTTCCTTTCTTTTGTATCTTTCATTTTTTCTTTGTTCCTTTCTTTGTTATTTTGTTACATCAAATTGAATTGATATTAACAATATAGCAAGAAAAAAAATAAGATAAAAATTCAAATTGAGAAATGTTAATTAGTTGGAAATTAACATTAGATTAAAATTTTTTTTTGAAATATAAATATATTAATATATAACAAAATATAACTTTAGCCACATAATGGTGATTTATAACTTAATAACTTAGTATAATATTAATAGTATATGGAAAGTATAAGATTAAATAATAAAATAGTAAATAGTGTTAACTTTGCTGTTAGAGTAGTAGTTATATTTATCGTTTGTTTAGC
>JAISHP010000124.1 GCA_031262545.1 Candidatus Ancillula hodotermitis
GAGGAACAGCAGGACAAGCTATTCAATCGATGAATATCGCTTTAGGGATTGAAGAAACAACGGGTATTCTAAATTTGGGAGTAAGTAATTGACATCTTCTTCTAAATCTAAAACTAAGATTGAAGAATGTAAGACAAAAAGCGAAAAAACTCGTAAAATTAATAATAAAAATGAATTAAGCAAAAATAATGAATTAAGTTTATTAACTCCAATAACTAAGTTGGTAAAAAATCGGAGAAGAACAAATGCTTTAGCTCAATTAGGTGTTAATACACTTCAAGATTTATTAGAAGATATTCCTCGCAGATTGGAACCACCAGCTAAATTTGTTCGCAGCATAAAAGAATTGCGGTTTAATTTTGATAAAAATAATAAAAATCAAAAATTTATTGTTGAAGTAAAAATTGGTGAACAAAATATTATCCCTATGAAAGGGCATGGTAGTAAATTAGAAAATGTTTTACTAGATCAAAACAACAATCGAATTATAGCGGTATTTTTTGCTAAGAATTACAGATATTTGAGTTGGCTTAAAAACTCTCACAAACAAGGTGAAAAAGTATTGATTGTTGGAACTTTATCGCTTTTTCAATCTTTGCAGTTTGTTCACCCATTAATGTTTTCTTCTTTTTTGGATAATAAACGTCAAGAAATAATTTCTAAATTTACTAAGCCAACTCCCATATATTCAGCGAGCTCAAAAATATCAACCGATAAAATTCATCAGACAATTTTGGGGGTAATTGAGGAACTAAAAAATAAGAAAAACAAACAAGGGAAATTAGTTGTTAAAGGTTTATTGCCAAATATTTTACCTCCTAATTTGGGTCAAGATCGCTGGAAAATAATTATGAATCTTCATAACCCAGCAAATGAGAGTGATTTTGAAGAATCTGTTAATCAGATGAGATTTGAAGAAGCTCTGATTTTGCAAGCTGTTCTAGCTAAGCAAAGATCTGATATTTCACACTTAAAATCCAGAGACTTTCGGAAAGTTGTTGATAAATTTAGAGTTAAGCTTTTAGACAGTTTACCTTTTGAGTTGACTAAAACTCAGAAAAAAGCTGTGGATGAGATAAGTCAAGGTATTAGTGCTAATTTTCCTATGCGAAGACTTTTGCAAGGTGATGTAGGATCAGGGAAAACTATTGTAGCACTTTTAGCTATGCTCCAGGTCTTGGATCAAGAAGGTCAATCTGTATTTCTAGCTCCGACCGAAGTTCTTGCAACTCAGCACTATTTATCAATTAAAAAATTATTGAAAGATATTTTACCTAATTTTGATCAACAAGTCGTTCTTTTGACTAGTAATCTGAAAATTAAAGAAAGAAGACTGGTTTTATCGAGAATCAAGTCTGGTCAGGCAAAGATAATAGTCGGGACTACATCAGTATTAGCGAAAGATATCGAATATCTTAATTTGGGATTGATTGTAGTGGATGAACAACAAAGATTTGGAGTTGAGCAAAGAGATAAATTATTACAAGTTTCTGATGATAAATTAATTCCACATCTATTGATGCTTTCTGCAACACCGATTCCTCGTTCTCTTGCTATGACTGTATTTGCAGACTTACAAGTTTCTATCTTATCTGAAGTTCCTACTGGGCGTATAAAAACTAAAACATTTGTTATTAAACCTGAAAGTGAAGTTTGGTTAAATCGTTTATGGCAAAAAGTTAGAGAAGAAGCTGAGTTGGGTCACAGTATATTCATTGTTGCGCCGCAAATTGGTGATGGTGGTGATGATGAGCAAAATGTTGAATATGAAAATAGTGAAAATGAGACAGGTGATATTATAGCGGCTAAGAATATTTTTGATAAATTAATTGCTGCTTTACCAGATATCGAAAATAGTGAAAATGAAAAAGATAATGTAACTGTTACTAAATTGGAAGAAAAATTAAAATATAATCCAGAGTTGGAGAATCTTAAATTTGGGGTTATTCACGGAAAAATTAAACCAGAAAAAAAAGAAGAAATTATGAAAGAATTTAGGGAAGGAGAAATCAATATTCTTTTGGCTACTAGTGTTGTTGAAGTTGGTATTGATATATCAAGTGCTACAATTATGATAATTTATGATGCTGATCGATTTTCCCTTTCTACTTTGCATCAGCTTAGGGGAAGAATCGGTAGAGGTAATTTGCCTGCCACTTGTTTTTTGATGATGTCGCAATCACCGACGGAAATTGGTTTAGAGCGTTTACGAGTTATGAGTAAGACAACAAATGGATTTGAAATTGCAGAAATGGATTTGCAATTACGTAGTGAGGGAGATGTTATTGGAGCAAAGCAATCTGGTTCACAAAATTCACTTAGACTTTTGCAGGTATTGAAAGATAAAGATATAATTGAAAAAGCTTATGATTTAGTAAATAATCATGCTTGGACAGATGGACTTAAGCAGGCTGTCGAAACAGAAATTGCCGAAACTCAAAGAGATTATTTGGCTAAAGTGTAAAATTACAAGGTATAATATAATCGTATGATTTCTGATTTGGCTAATGTTGTTTTTCCTTGGGATTTGTTAGATAAGTATAAAGATATAGCTAAAAAATATTCTGAAAAAACAGGAGATAAAATTGTTGATCTTTCTGTCGGAACTCCTGTTGATTCTGTTCCTATGGTTATTCAACAATCTTTATTTTCGGCTGGTGATAGTCATGCTTATCCTAAAACAATTGGAACCTTAGATTTAAGAAATGCTATTGCTGATTGGATTAACAGTAATTGTGGGACTTGCAATTTCGATAAAGAAAATATAGTTCCAACTGTTGGTTCAAAAGAAGCAGTTGCTTTTTTGCCTGCTATGTTAGGTTTGACCTCTAAAGATATTATGGTTCGTCCTAAATATGCTTACCCGACTTACGATATTGGGACTCAAGTTGTTGATTGTGCGATTTTAGCAACTGATGATATTTCTGATTGGGAAAATAATAAGAATGTAAAATTGGTTTGGATAAATTCTCCAAACAATCCAACTGGTGAAGTTAAATCAGCTCATTATTTACAAGAAGTCATCAAAGCTGCACGTAAAATTGGGGCAGTAGTAGCTAGTGATGAATGCTATGCTATGTTTGTCTATGATGATAACTATAAATTTAATTCTATTTTGGATCCTAAAATCAATGGTGGAAGTTTAGAAAATGTTTTACAACTTTATTCTTTGTCTAAACAAATGAATATGGCTGGCTACCGGACTGCTTGGATTGCTGGAGATAAAACAATAATTACTAAAATGAGACAGATTAGGAAGCATGTTGGTTTAATTATGCCTGATCCGATCCAAGCTGCTATGGTAGAAGCTTTAAAAGACGAAGAGAATGGTAAAAAAAATACAAAACGTCAACAAGAAATTTATAGTGCTAGACACAAACATTTAATGCGTGCTTTTGTAGATACGGGCTATACTGTAGAAAAATCTCAAGGGGCACTTTACCTATGGGTTAAAGTAAAAGCTAAAGATTGCTGGGAAGAATTAGAAAGATTGGCTAATATTGGAATTATTGCGGCACCAGGAGTTTTTTACGATGAATCAGCCACTCAGTATTTAAGGGTTGGTTTGACTGCCCCTGATAAGTTAATTGATCAAGCTTGTGAAAGGATATTGGAGAATCTTTAATGTCTTATCTGATAATTTTAGCTTTTGTTGGACTAATTATTACCAGTGTTGCTAAGCGTATTCATTTCTCACCAGAGCTTATATGTGTGATCGTTATGGGTGCTGTTTCTTTCATCCCTTGGGTTCCTGACTTAGAGATAGATGGCGATGTAGTTTTGGAAATTATTCTTCCACCTCTTCTTTTTTCTGCTGCTCGTAATCTATCAGGGTATAAGTTTGCAAAATTAAGAACACCAATATTATATTTAGGTGTCGGAATGATTTTTATTACAGCATTAGTTGTAGCTTGGTTTACAACACTTATCGCTGGTTTTATGACATTTACTTCAGGTTTAATTTTGGGGGCAGTTGTTGCGCCTCCTGATGCTGTATCTTCCGTTTCAATTGGCAAAAAAATGCACCTTCCGGACAAAATTATGACAATTTTGACGGGGGAGAGTTTAATCAATGATGCTGCTTCTTTAACCTTATTTTCTTTTGCAGTTGGCATTGTTTATCACCAAAATAATTTTATTTCACATCCAGTTCTTTTGTTTGTTTGGACTTGCGGAATTGGGATTGTAATTGGAGTTGTTGGTGGGTTTATTACCCTTTTAGTTCGTAAAGTCCTAAAGGAACCGAATTTAATTGCGGTATTTACTCTATTGATGCCATTCGCTGTTTATACATGGTGTGAGGATATTCACGGTTCGGGTGTTCTTGCTGTTGTTGCCGCAGGCTTTGTTGTTGAGCGTTCATCTTTCACAGCAACGCATGCTACGCGCTTACAGGAGCAATCACTTTGGAGATCTGTTGAAACTCTTTTAGATGCATTTGTTTTCTCCTTCGTTGGCTTACAATTACGTTTTATCATCAACTCTTTGCAAGCTTCCGAGTTAGATACTTGGTGGACAATTGGTGTTGGTTTATTAGTTTTACTTGTTGTATTAATCATTCGTCCTATTATGGTATTGGGTTATAATGCTGTTAGATTGATAATTTATAAAGTTTCATTCAAATCTGTTAATAAATTTGATTTTAATGTTAGTGATAAATCAACAAAAAGATTTAAAAACAGGCTTGAAAATGCCCCTATGTCTTGGCGTGAGTTTACGATTTTATCATGGACTGGGATGCGTGGTGTCGTGACTTTGGCGGCGGCTTCTTCTATACCTATGAAATTATCAGAGCAGGCAACTGTTGTTCCGACTTCTTCAGAGTTTAAGATTCATATTTTTGTTCAAGTAGTGGGCTTGATTGTGGCATTAGGGACACTTTTAATTCAAGGAACTACGTTGCCATTTTTAATTAAGAAAATATTACCACCAGAAATTAGAGATAAAGATAATTTGGAAGGAGAATGGGGTAAAGCTCGTAAATTGATGGAGCAATCAGCTCTAAAAGTAATAGAAAATGAGGCAGAAACAGATCCTGATAATTTTGATAAAGAGCATTTTGAGGAAGTTTGGAAACAATTAGATACTAATCAAATCGGGAAAAATAAGCGTGATATTTCATTTGTTTCTCAATTACTTCAAGAAATAGTTGAAACTCAAAGAGAAGATATGCAACAGGCTGCTATTGATGGCAATGTTCATCCTGATGTGGCAAAAGAATATCTTGATCGCCTTGATCATCGAATTGCCAGCTTTACAACACACTGATTTTAGCCTATTTTAGCGTATAATATATAAGATAGGTTGTCGGGGTGTCGCGTGGTTTTATCACGAGGAACTTCCGGACTACATAGAACTGCATTGCGGATAACATCCGCCCAGGGTAACCTGCGAGATAGCATCACAGAGACAATACCGCTTTTAGATATTTATTTTTCTAAAAGTAAGGGTGAAAAGGTGGAGGGTAAGAGCCTCCTGCTAAGTTTAGTAATAAACTAGAATGATAAGCCTAATGCGTAGCAAACTCAAGTAGATATCTGGGTTGTTCGCCTATAGATATCGGGTAGAGCGCTTGAACTTAAGAGTAATTTTAAGTCTAGATAAATGGCATCCGATTACAGAATCCGGGGTATAGACAACCTATCTTTTTTTCATATATTTTATAATTTCATTTATCTAGAGCTAACAGCAGGCAAACGGTGTTACTTCTATTAAGAATTTTTACAATATCTGATTGAGCTTAGTTCAGTTTGTGTTTAGAGGTTGGGATGAGTGTAATATGACGGCAGGTATAATATTCGTATGGCCACTGAAGAAAATTATTGGTTTTTGATTTATATAGCTGAAAAAGTTGCGAGGCGTTTTTTTAACGGTGATAAGTCAAAAGCGTATTTTGAGTTGAAAAAGTCTGGTTCATGGGATAGAATTGCTACAAACTACGATGCTGTTCATTCTGCCGATTTGGATTACATACTTGATGATATTGCTCAAGATTTCAGAAATTCAAAAATTAAAATTGGAGCATAAGAATGTTGGTTTATCACGGTGGAATAGTTAAAATCGAGAAACCGAAAGTTGACCAAAGTCGTCAAAGAATTGATTTTGGGCAAGGTTTCTATACGACAACTTTAAAATCTCAAGCAGAAAAATGGGCAAAAAATAAAAGTAGAATTACAAAGAAAAGTATTGCTAAAGCGGATAGTATGCCAATTGTTAATGTCTATGATTATACAGTTGATTCTCACTTACATACGAAAAAATTCAAAGGATACAATGAAGAATGGCTGATGTTTGTTGTGAATTCAAGGCGAGGAATTTTTGATCCTAGTATTTTTGGATATGATGTTATTGAAGGTAATATTGCTGATGATGCCGTTGTTGAGGTGGTTAATAACTTAATTGAGCAGATCGAAAGAGGGAGACTGAGTGATGCTATAATTTCAGCAGCATTGCAAGAACTAGAATACCAACAAGAAAATGATCAAATTTGTTTCAAAACAAAAAAAAGTCTTGAATATCTGAAGTTTAAAAAATGTTACGAGGTTGAAAATGCGTGATCCAAAATATGCTGATGATACCTCTTTGATTCGTTTGATTATTAATGAGCTGGTTAAAATTCATGAAATAAGTTATGATGATGCAATAGATTTGTTTTACACTTCATCTTTGTCTAATCAAATTGCAGATGAAAAAACTGGTCTTTTTACTTATGCGGCTGGTGATCTTGCTAGGATGATAAAATTTAATAAAAAAATTGAGTTATAATATTTTATATGTTAAGTTTCGGTGTTGCTGATAATTTGGTGGGTGAGGTGGTTCCTCTCAACTCAACTCAACTCAACTCAACTCAACTCAACTCAACAAATAAATAAACTTTTTCTTATAATTTCATGTGTCTTAGTTGTCAGTTGTTGCTACAGTTCTGATTTAAGTCTTTTCCACAAAAATTTGATCTTTAAACCTCAAACAGCCACTATCAATCTAGAATTTAACAAATATAAAAATTTTGTTTATAATGTAAATTGGTGATTTAAAAATTGACAAGAAATGCCGACGGTTTAATTAGAAAGAAAAATAATAAGTTCAATAAGTAGGAGGAGATTGACAAGGTGCTAGAAGATGACTTTGGGGCAGAGAGATTAACAATGCCAAATGGTAAAATTGATGAAAATAAGAGCAAAGTTAACCCCTTAAGTGGATCTGCTGGGCATGGGGATGGGGAAATCGGTTTGAACGATATTGCGGTTAATTTAACTGAACTGGCCAGAAAAAAGTTACTGTATGATTCTTTTGCTTGGCATGATGAAATTGATAAAATTATTCGTTTGCTATCGCAGTCGCAGAATAATAATATCTGCATCTATGGAGCAAAAGGAACTGGAAAAGTTGCCACTATCAAAGGATTAGCTTATCGCCTTGTCAAAAAGAATAAATATCGTAAATTGCCGGTATCTAAAAAGAATATTTGGATGATTGACATGAAAAAGATTGATTTCATTGATGCAAAATCTGATTTTGAAGATACTCATGAAGAAATTTACGACTTGTTAATCCGGTTGGCAAGGGGTAAACAATTTGTTCAAAATTCAATCATCTTCTTCCCGCAATTAGTAAATAATAGTGGATTTGGTAGATCGAGTTGGTTCTTTGATATGATTCAAAAAGTTTTGTTGCCTAGTGGAATTCAATACATCTGTAATTTTGATGAAACCCCTAAAGATAATAATGGAGTTTCAAGATTATTTGCCCATTTTTTAGAAACATCTAAAAATGTATCGTATGTAAAACATAAAGGAGTGACCGAAAAGGAAGTTGATAGAATATTAAATGAGCGTATTAAAGCAGTTACGAATTACCATCAAGTAAGTTTTTCTTTAGATGCAATTAAAGCTGCTAAGGAATATTCTCGATCGGTTGATAATGTCTATAGCAAAGAAGGTAAAATCAATATCTATGCAGCGAGTAAGATTTTGGATCTAGCAGCTGTTCAATATAAATTGTCCCAAGATTATAACACCGCAGGTATTGTCTGTTTAGAGGAAACTATGACTGTGATAGAAAGACTAAAAAAAGAAAAACAAGATGGGCAAGAAGGGTGGATTTTTGATAATACAGCTCAAAACTGGACTAAGATTAAACAAGAAGTTCGAGAAAAAGTTAAAGGGCAAGATGAAGCGGTCACAAGAGTTTTGAAACGAATACAGATAGGGCTGTCACCATTCAGGTTTAAAGGTAAGCCGGTTGCGTCATTTATGTTTGCAGGAACAACAGGGACTGGGAAGACTTATCTATCGCAGACGGTCGCAGATGCTTTGGGTATGAAATTGCTCCGAATTGATATGTCTGAATTCTATCAAGAACATACAATTGCACGTTTTATCGGTTCACCTCCTGGATATATTGGTCCAAGTTCAGGACAGTTAACTGAGTGGGTCAAAAATAACCCTAAATCGTTTATTTTATTAGATGAAATTGACAAGGCTCACCCGAAGATTATGGATAGTTTATTGCAAGTTTTGGATGCGGGAAGGATCACTTCAGGCGGGGGCAAAGAGTTTGATATGACCGGCTGCATAATTGCTATGACAACTAATTTTGGCGCTGAAGATATGAAGAAAGCTGGTAGACCTAAGACTGGGTTTTCAGATTCTGGCTTCAATACTAGCGAACAGAATGAAAATATTGAACATCTAGTCAAGAGAGCTCTTGAAAAAGAGTTGCGTCCTGAATTTATTAACCGCTTTGATGACATTATTGTCTTCAAACAGATTTCAAGTGATGTTTTGGATAGTCTGGTAAGGGATAAAGTTAAGGAAATTGTCCAGCAAGCAAAGAAAGAACGAATAACGGTTAAAGTTTTGAAGCCGGTTATGGGTATTTTGTCGATTCTGGGATTTGATCGGCAATATGGAGTTAGACCATTACAACGAGAAGTTGATGAATTGATTCGTTTTAAACTAGCCAATCTGTCGATTGAACAAGATTTAAAAGGCAAGACAGTAAAGATTTTAAGTAATCTCACAAAAAGGAAGATTGACAAGTTAGTTGAAGAACAGACTAATTCGATTGGCAGTTGGGGCTTAACTGACGAAGTCAAGAATGAGTTTAGAGGCAGTATTCAAGCAGAGGTCTGTTAAAAGTTCAATCAAGTATTTCCCTAAATAGTCAGTAATTAATTTTGGGAACGAATTATGTTAAAATTTCATTTTGTTAAAAACTTTTTGGGAGCACAGCAACCTATCTTTTGTTTCAAATCTGTATTTTTTGGTTTATAATATATTTATGGAACAGATAAATCGTATCCCAGTGATCAATGTTGGACCTGTTGATGAAGGTGGTCGTTTCCCTGCAAAGGTTATTCAAAATGAGGTTTTTCCGATTTGGGGGAAAGTTTTTCGTGAAGGTCACGATTTGTGTGGAGCAACGGGAGTGTTGTATTTTAGAAATAGTCACAATCAGTCAAGTTCGGATAGTTTATCTGGTTTAGCTGCTGTTGCTCAATTGGCAAAAGTCGAAAAACTTAAAGCTAAAAATAGTAAAGTTAAACAAATTGCTGATGAAGGTTTACGTTTTCCGATGTGGCGCACTGGTTTTGATGGCGATGACGATTGGACTGGCCTTATTCAAGTTGATGATAGAGTTGGTTCTTGGGAATTTGGGATTGAGAGTTGGTCTGATGTTTTTGGAACTTGGCAAAAAAACGCTAGAATTAAGATAGCTAATAATCAAGATATTAACTTGGTTTTTGCCGAAGGTGAAGTAGTCTTTAATAAATGGTTAGAAACGGATGATCCAGTTTCAAAATTAACAGATGCTCAAAAGCAAAATGTTCATGATTCTTTAGCTATTTTGCTTGATAAAAGTCTAACTCCTGATGTTCGTTTTGAAAGGGCTCTTTCTGGTGATATTTGGAATATTTATAATAGCAATCCATTGCGTGAACTAGTTTCCCAAAGTACACTTTATCCTTTACAAGTTCAGAGAAAACTTTCGAGTTTTTCAGCTTGGTATCAGTTTTTTCCACGTTCTGAAGGTGCTGAATTGTTACCAGATGGAAAAGTTAAGACAGGAACTTTCAAAACTGCAAAGAAATCTTTACAAAGAGTTAAGGATATGGGGTTTGATATAATTTATCTTCCTCCAATTCATCCGATCGGTATAGATTTCAGAAAAGGCAGGAATAATTCTCTTGAAGCTGGCGAGAACGACCCTGGATCGCCTTGGGCCGTGCAGGATCATACTAAAATTAATCCAGATTTAGGGACGGAAGAAGATTTGATTGATTTTATAAATGAAGCACATCGCTTAGGTTTGGAAGTCTCGCTTGATCTCGCTTTACAATGTTCACCTGATCACCCTTGGGTAAAAGAGCATCCAGAGTGGTTTAATGTTCGTCCTGATGGGTCAATTGCTTATGCGGAAAATCCACCTAAAAAATATCAAGATATTTATCCGATTAATTTCGATAAAGATCCTGATGGTATTTTTAATGAAGTTCTAAAGATCTGTAAGCAATGGATAAAATGGGGTGTAAGTTCTTTTAGAGTTGATAATCCTCATACTAAGCCGGCTCAATTCTGGCAGAGATTAATTGAAGCTGTCAAGTCTACAAATCCTGAAACTGTTTGGCTGGCAGAAGCTTTTACACTCCCGGCTATGATGAGAACTCTTGGGTTAGTAGGGTTCGATCAAAGTCATAGTTACTTCTTGTGGCGAAATACAAAACAAGAACTTTCCGAGTTTTTACCACAGATCAGTGGTGATGACGGATTTTATTTTCGGTCAACTTTGTGGCCAACAACACCAGATAATCTTACTGATTTTTTGGCTTCAGGTGGACAAACAGCTCATGCAATTAGGGCTATTCTTGCAGCTTTAGGATCACCGACTTGGGGAATTTATTCTGGATATGAATTGGTTGAAGATGAGCAACGGCGTAATCCTGATGGAACGAAAGCTTTAGAACATCAAGATAGCGAAAAATATGAAATTAAAGTTCGTAATTGGGATGAAGCACAGAAAAAGGGGATAGCAGTATTACTTGGGAAATTAAATTATATTCGTAATCAACATTTTGCCTGTCAGAATTTACATTCTTTGCAAATTCATGATACAGACAATGATAATATTATTGCATTCTCAAGACATATAGATGCTCTTTTTACAAAAGATAATAAAGATGATACTATTATTGTTGTGGTTAGTTTGGATCCGCAAAATGGACAAAGAGGTTATGTCCATCTGGATTGGGGCCGTTTACATTTGCCTGAGGTTTATCATGTTGTAGATGAGTTAACAGATAAAGAGTATGATTTGGCGCATGATTTTTATGCTGATTTATCACCAGTGACTAATATTGCTCATGTTTTTAAAGTTGTCCGTGATTAATTTATGATTAAAAAAATTAAAGGAAGTATTGCCGGAGAAGTTTTTCGAGATATTTTTCTTTATTTTTGGTTTTTTTCATTAATAGGTGAGTTTATTGAGCGTTTTTGGGCGTGGTTTAGAGAAGAAATCTGGCATAATGTTGATTTTTCTCAACATCTTATAACGGTTGAACCTCTTTCTCCTCCTTATGGGATTGCAATGGCTATGACTGTTTTGATGATGAGAATATTGACACATAATAATATTCGTGATTATCTTAAAGAAAAAACTAAATTTATAAATATTCTTTTTGAGTTCATAATGTGTGTTATTCTTTCTGCTTTTGTCGAAGGAACAAGCGCCATAATAATAATATTAGTTGTTGGATATAATCCATTTTGGGATTATTCTAATGTTCCATTCAATTTCTTTGGACTTTTTGCTCTTCACAATTGTGTCTTATTTGGGATTGTTTTAGTTTTGGCGATCCGAGCTCTTTTGCCAACGACAGAGAAATGGCTTGCTAATATTCCAAATAAAATGAAATGGAGAATTTTTAATGTTTTGTTTATTATGTTTTGTTTAGATTTGTTGCTAGCTGGTGTCAAAGTATTTATAGTATAATATTTATAGTATGGCATATCAGATATATTTTGAAAATGGGCAAGTTTTTACTGTAACTGGTTTTTCTTTGTTGGGGCGGAATCCAGATTTGCGTATTATGAAAACAGCTCAACTATTTATTCTTGATGATCCTACAAAAACTGTTTCTAAAACACATTTAGCTTTAGCTGTTAATAATCTTGGTCAATTAGTTATTGAAGATATTGATTCAACTAATGGAACTTTTGTTACAAGTGTTGGTCGTCCTCAAGAGCAACAAATTTTTAATGGACAACCTCAAGTTATTTCACCTAGCGACATCGTTAGAGTAGGCGATGTTCTTTTTAGAATTCGACAAATTTAATTTATGTTAGATTTAATTATCAACTCTCAGTCATTTACCCCTAAAGAGGAAGGGAAAGTAGGAATCTATCTTTGTGGAGCTACAGTTCAATCTTCTCCCCATATCGGACACCTAAGAACTGCTGTAGCTTTTGATGTTATTCGTCGTTGGTTTATTGCCAAAGGATATAATGTAAAATTTGTTCAAAATGTCACTGATATTGATGATAAAATATTGCGAAAATCAGCTGAAGCAGGAATTGATTGGCGTCAGCATGCTAAAAAATATGAAAAAGAATTTACAAAAAGCTATGATTCTTTGAATGTTTTACGTCCTGATTCGGCTCCACATGCTACAAAATATATTGGACAGCAAATTAAATTTATTAAAGAAATTATTGATAATGGATATGCTTATCCTGGTGAAGTCGATGGTGAATTTACTGGTAACGTTTGGTTTGATACATCTGCTTGGAAAGATTATGGTGAATTAACCCATCAGCAAAATGCTGATGAAACTGAAGTAAGTATAGAGGATATGCGTCCTGATAAAAAATCACCAAGAGATTTTGCTCTTTGGAAAACGCCAAATCCAGAAGATCCAGATTCGGCAAGTTGGAGTTCACCTTGGGGTAAAGGGCGTCCGGGGTGGCATCTTGAGTGTTCTTGTATGTCGGCTAATGAATTAAAAGGTAATTTTGATATTCATGGGGGTGGGTTAGACTTAAGATTTCCTCATCACGAAAATGAATTAGCACAGTCGAAAGCAGCAAAGGAGCCAACGCCAAGTTACTGGATGCATTCTGCTTGGGTTACTGCTAAAGGTGAAAAAATGTCTAAAAGCTTAGGAAATGGGTTGAGTTGTGAGACGTTATTGAAACAGGATGTTTTAAATTCGTATGGTTTAAGGTTTGCTTTTTCAACTGTTCAATATAAATCCATGTTGGAATGGACTAAAGAAACTTTAGAGTCTAGTATTACAGCAGGGAAAAGGCTTAGAAAAGCCCTATTGGATTTATCATCAAATTGCGAAAATAATTGTGAAAATCAAAATCTAAATTCAGTTGATCTTGAAGTAAGTTTTCCTCAATTTGCAGAAGCTATGAATGATGATTTTAATGTATCTAAAGCTATGGCTGCTATCTGGGGTGCATTAAAAAAAGCTGGATCTCAGGATTATATAGTAATAAGAAAAGCCTTACAAGTTTTAGGAATTGATCCTCTTTCTGATTTCTGGGATACTCTGTTTATTCTTGAAGAAAAAAGTAAATTACCAAATAAGACACTTTCTGAAGAGCAAATTAAATCAATCAATCAGCAAATTTTAGAACGTAAAGAAGCTAAAAATAGTAAAGACTTTGCTCTAGCTGATAGAATTAGAGATTCCCTTCAAAATAAAGGAATTCGTTTGATAGATACGAAAGATGGAACAACTTTTGAGATTGCGGAATAAAATTTATAGTTTTTACGTTTTAAAATTATGGTTGAGAAAAAATCTGAAACTGAGAAGGTAGACAAGAAAGCACCTAAAAAAACAACAAAAACAAAAGCAGTATCAAAACCTGCAATTAAGAAAGTTGTTAAGAAGAGTTCTGCAAAGAGTTCAGCTGGCAAGCCTGTCAAAAAAAATAAAACTATAGTTGAAGAAAAAATCGAAGATAACGAAGTTCACTATTTCGATGAAGATGGCGGATCAAACGTTTCTCAAGATCCCGTTCGTGACTACCTGCGTCAAATTGGTCAAGTTCGAATGATTGATCAAAAAGAAGAGGAAGATTTTGCTAAGCGTTATGAGGTTGGTCTTTATGCACAATGGAAATTAGATAATGAGAATATTACTGATCCTCAAACAATCAAAGATTATAATAAACTAACAGCAGACGGATATCGTTGTAAAGAACATCTTGTAGAAGCAAATCTACGTTTAGTTGTAGCCTTAGCTAGAAAATACGCTGGAAGAGGAATGCAGTTTCAGGATTTGATCCAAGAAGGTAATAATGGACTTCTTCGAGCAGCTGATAAATACGATTATTCAACTGGTTTTAGATTTTCTACTTATGCGACCTGGTGGGTTCGTCAAGCTATAACTAGAGCTATGGCTGATCAGAGCAGAACAATTCGTATTCCTGTTCATATGGTTGAAATAATCAATCGTATGTCTAAAATTGAGAAACAGTTAGCTGTTGAATTTGGACGTCAGCCTAATGCAGAAGAAATTGCTGAAAAGATGGAAATTACAGCAGAAAAAGTTGAAGAAATTAAACGCTATTCTAAAGATCCTATTTCGCTTTATGCAACTATTGATCAGGATAATGATACTCAATTTCAGGATTTAATTGAAGATAAAGAGGCTCCTGATACAATTGATCGCGTTTAGGAAAACTTTAAAAAAGATGCTTTAGATAGAGTTCTTGGGACTTTGACAGATACTGAAAGAGCAGTAATAGAAATGCGCTACGGTATTTTTTCCGGACAACCAATGACCTTAGATCAAGTAGGTCGAAGACTTGATTATACTCGTGAAAATGTTCGTTTGATAGAATTGAAAGCAATAGCTAAGTTAAAGCACCCATCTCGTGCACAATTATTGCGCGATTATTTGAATGATGCCAGCTAAATAGTACTAGTTGTTTTAAATAATTTTTTATGAAAGAAGGTATTGTGAAATCAAGTAAAGTTAATTTGTCAAATATTTCAGCTGAGTCAATTAATCAAACTGTTCGAACAACAGCTAAAAAAACTGCGGGTATTTTTAAGGGATTTAGGGATTTTGCTCTTCGTGGAAATGCTATTGAATTAGCGGTTGGTGTTGTGATTGGTGCAGCTTTGACTGCTTTAGTAAAAGTTATAACATCAGCTGTAATCCAGCCAATAATAAATGCGGTTGTAAATTGGAATTCTGACTATTTGTTTGAAAAAAATGTTATTGCAGGTAATATCTCTTTGTTGGTAGGAGGTCTAGTTACTTTTATTATCACTATGGCAGCTGTCTATTTTTGCATTGTTTTGCCACTTAATAAATTGATGGAGGTAACTCAACGTCAAAAAGAAGAAGAGAAAGCTGCTTCAAAAGAAATAGCGGCTAATCACGAAGAGGAACTTTTGATGGAGATTCGCGATTTATTAAAGGCTGCACAACCTAAAAAGATTATAAATAGTCCTAAAAAATAATTAAAAATATAAAATACCTGTGTTTTTGTTGAAAAACAGTAAACAACCGTGTTATAATAGTAAGGTAATCGGATTTTTTCCGGTGTTAGTATAAAAAAAGGAGAAATAAATATGGCACTAACTAAGGCTGAATTAGCTGCTAAAGTTGCAGATCAAGCTGGTTTAACTCAAGCAGACGCAAAACGCGCTCTTGACGCATTCGAGAATGTATTCGTTTCAGAAGTAATATCTGCTGGCGAATTCGGAATTACAGGTCTTTTCAAGGCTCAAGTTAAGGATACAAAGGCTCGCGAAGGTCGTAATCCTGCTACAGGCGCTACAATTCAAATTCCAGCTGGTAAAACAGTTAGAATTTCTGCAGGTTCTGTATTGAAGAAATCAGTAAAATAAGTAATTATTTCTGTTTATAAAAACTCCCCGAATTTCTTTTTTGAAATTTCGGGGGTTTTATTTTAACTAGAATTTCTATATATATTTCAAAGTGGAATAAAATTATATTTATAACGTTTTAAATTTAATCAATAAAAAAAGGAGATAAAATGACAATTAATAATAATAACCCTGATCAAATCGAGCAATTAGCAAAAGATAATAATAAATTAATAGTAGACTTTTGGGCACCTTGGTGTGGTCCTTGTCGTGCTTTTGGTCCAATATTAGAGAAGTTTGGTGAACAAAATCCTGATGTTTATATAAACAAGGTTAATGTTGATGAATATCCTGATTTTGCTCAAAATAATAGTATTAACTCAATTCCTACGGTTTGGATTTATAAAGATGGTAAAAAGGTTTATGATGAACCTGGACTGTTGTCGCCAGAAATACTTAATGAACTTTTGAAATAATATTATTTTAGATCGCTCAGTCTTCAGTTATTTTTAAGACTGGCACTGCTTTTGCTATGTTATAATATTCATATCTTAAGCTACGGTTGTTGTTTTGCACCGAGGTGTTGAAAATAATTAACTGACGGAAGTTTGGGGTTAGTCACTTAATTATAGAAAGGAAAAAAATGGCTACAGATATTAATGGGAATGAGATTAAGTACTCATTCGGACTATGGACAGTAAACTGGGAAGCTGGTGACCCATTCGGAAATCAAACTCGTGCTTTTATGGCTCGTGATTTGGATTCACTACGTAAATTGAAGGATATTGGGGCTGATGCTTTCACATTCCATGATGCTGACTTATTTCCAGATGATGCAACAGATGAGGAAAGAAATGCTGCTATTGATGCTTTGAAGAAGGTTATCAATGAAACTGGAATTGTTTGTGAGATGGTTACAACTAACACATTCTCAGGAAATCAATTCAAAGATGGAGCTTTCACTTCTTCTAATCGCGACGTTCGTCGTTATGGTTTGCGTAAAGTTTTGCGTCAAGTTGATTTAGGTGCTGAATTAGGTGCAACTACATTCGTTATGTGGGGTGGTCGTGAAGGTGTTGAGTATGATAACTCTAAAGATCTTTATGATGCTCATGCACGCTATGCAGAAGGTATTGATACAGTTGCTTCTTACATCAAGCAAAAAGGTTATGATATGCGTATTGGTCTAGAACCAAAGCCAAATGAGCCTCGTGGTGACATTTTCTTGCCATCAATTGGACATGCTATTGCTTTGATCAACACTCTTGACAATGGTGATATCGTTGGTTTGAATCCAGAAACTGGTCACGAGCAAATGGCTTGCTTGAACTATACTCACGGTCTAGCTTTAGCTATGTATTGTGGTAAATTGGCTCATATTGACTTGAATGGTCAACACGGTCCAAAATATGACCAAGATATGGTATTCGGTCACGGTGATATGTTACAAGCATTCTTCACAGTTGATTTGTTGGATAACGGTTCTCCTAACGGTGGAATCAAGCCTTACGGTGGAGATAATGGAATTAAAACTGCTGGTTATCGTCACTTTGATTATAAACCATCAAGAACTGAAACTGAAGCTGGTGTTTGGGATTCTGCTCGCGCTAACATTGAAATGTATGAATTACTTTCAAAGAAGGCTAAAGAATACAGAAATGATCCTAAGACACAAGAATTATTCAAACGTGCTCATATGGCAGAATTGGCTGAGCCAACTTTGGCTCCAGGTGAGTCTGTTCTTGACTTCGTAAAGAATGTTCAAGTTTCTGATTTTGATACTAAAGCTATGGCTGATGTTGATTTTGGTTTGGTAGAACTACATCAACAAGCTTTGCGTCACTTAATTGGCTAATTTATTAGACTAATTTATTAGACGTTAGTTTTTGACAAACCCCCTCTTAAAAAGAGGGGTTTTGTATTTAAACCACTTGATTTTAGGTATAATATATGTATATGTTTGATGGCTTTGATTTCGGTGATTGGGATGCTGGTGAAATTAAAGATTTAACTGACATTGAAAAAGAAATTGATAATTTAACTAAGCAGTTACTTGATGCTAAGAAAGTTTATTACACTAGTTCGGATAGTATTATGTCTGATTATGAATTTGATAGTAAACTGAGACATCTAGAAGAATTAGAAAAAGAATATCCTCAATTTAAGCATAAAAAAACTCCAACAGAAATTGTAGGAAGTGATCCAGATTTAAATTTATTCGATAATATTGCACATATTAAACAAATGTTCTCTCTAAGTGATGTTTTTGATTATAATGAATTAAAAGAATGGTATGATAGATTTTTAAAGGACACTAAAACTAAAGAAGGAGAGTTAGAATTTAGTGCTGAAGGTAAAATCGATGGTGTAGCTGTTGATTTAGTTTATCAAAATGGAGAATTAGTTCGGGCAGCCAGTCGAGGAGATGGAGTAGTTGGAGAGTCAATTTTAGATAATGTTTTAACTATGGAGTGTATTCCCCGATTGCTACACAAATCAAAAGCGTATATTGTTCCGAAATTGCTTGAGATTAGAGGCGAAATCTATATGCCTCTTCAAGATTTTGTCAATTTGAATTTAGAAATCGAAACTGAAAATTTGAATTTTAGTAAAAAAGATAAACCAATTGAATTTGCAAATCCAAGAAATGCTGCTAATGGAACTGTTAGACAATTAAATATTGATTCAATTAAAGATCAAAAGCGAGTAATTAAATTTTATGCTCACGGAATTGGAGCTTTTGATGGCCCTTGGATCCCTAAAACACAAAGTGAATATTATCTTGCTCTGGAAGAGTGGGGAATCCCCGTTTCTAAAAATCGCAAAATTATCAGAAATTTTAAAGATTTTGTTAGTTTTATTGAGCAGCTTCTTCCTTATAAAGAAAAGTATGATTCTGTTTCTGAGAGTATAGAAATTGATCGTGAATTGGATTTGACTGAAGTTGAAAGGGATCTTGTCCAGGCTAAAAATTTGCAAAAACAAAAAAAAGAAAATGATGATAATGTTCAAATTTCCGATGGGGAATTGCAGAAATTACTAACTTCAAATACAAATAATCCAAATTGGAAAAATTTTGTTAATAAACGAATAGATAAACTGAAGAATATTGAGATTCCTGATGAGTGTGAGCATGGGATTGATGGCGTAGTTTTTAAAGCAAATTTGTTTTCAGTTCAAAATGAGTTAGGCGAAACTCAAAAATATCCACGTTGGGCAATTGCTTATAAGTTCCCACCACCTTCCAAGTGGACAGAGCTTTTAGCTATAAATTATGAGGTAGGTAAAACTGGGAGATTGACACCACTTGCTAGTTTGAAGCCAGTTAAATTGCAAGGATCTACAATTGCAAAAGCTACATTAAATAATTTTGATGAAATAGAACGAAAAGATATTAGAATAGGTGGAAAAGTCAGGGTTATAAAATCTGGTGATATTATTCCTAAAATTATTGAAGTAGCTAAAAATAAAGAGTTTCCTAAATATGTCCGTCCTCAAGTTTGTCCGAGCTGTGGGGCAGAGCTGGTTTTAGATACCGAAGATTCAGCTGACCTGCGTTGTTCTGATCCTGAACATTGTGTTGGACAATTAAAACAGCGCTTGAAATATATTGTTTCTCGCTCTTGTTTTGATATTCAAGCATTGGGAATAAAAAATATTGAATCGCTGGTTGGTGATGATGATTATGATACAGAAACAAAATTTGTTAAAAATGTAATGTTTGATTTGCTAAATAATTGGGAAGGTGTTGAGTCTGAACAACGATATATTATGAAATCTGAATCGGAATTATTTGATTTGACTTATTCAAAACTAGTTACTGTTCCTGCTCTTTCAACAAAAAATAATTTAGACAATAAAACTGTAAACGAGATTCTAAAACAAATTGAAAAAGCAAAAACTCAACCTTTGTGGAGAGTTTTGTTAGGATTGAACATTTTGCGACTTGGAAAATCGGCGGCACAAAAATTGTCTAAAAAATTTAATGATCTTGACTCAATTAAAGATGCTTCAATTGAAGATATCAGTGAAATTAGTGGAGTCGGTGAAGTCTTGGGGGAAAATGTTTGGGAGTTTTTTCACACAAGTGACAATCAGTGGAGAAGAGACATTCTTGAAGGTTGGTTGAATTCAGGATTGAGGATAGAAGGATAGTATGTTTGAGGTTAATCCAATTGCTATTGAGCTTGGTAAAGTTTTTGAAAATGCCGGTTACGAATTAGCTCTTGTTGGTGGAGCGGTTCGTGATTTATTATTGAAGCGACCTGATGTTGATTTAGATTTCACAACTAATGCTCGTCCTGATGATATTGAAAAAATTCTTTCAAAATATTGTGATGACATGTGGTCGGTTGGTAAAAAATTTGGAACAATCGGCGGAAAGAAAGATGGAATGCAAGTTGAAGTCACGACTTACAGAACTGATGAATATGATTCAAATTCTCGTAAGCCATTAGTGAAATTTGGCGATACGCTTGAAGCTGATCTTTCAAGAAGAGATTTTACAGTAAATTCAATTGCTTTGCGCTTGCCGAGTTTGGAATTGGTGGATCCATTTGGTGGTATTTCTGATATGGGGGCAAAAATTTTAAAAACTCCTATTGATCCAGAGCTTTCTTTTTCAGATGATCCTTTGCGCATGATGAGAGCAGTGAGGTTTGTTTCTACTTTAGGATTTGATATTGAACCAGAAACTGCTGGGGCGATATTGAATGAGAGAAACAGAATGCAGATTGTTTCTAAAGAAAGAATTCGTGATGAATTTACTAAATTGATCCTGTCTGATAATCCAAGACCGGGGATTGAAGCTTTGGTTGACTCTGGACTGGTTGACTATGTTTTCCCTGAATTAGCTGACTTACAAATGGCAATTGATCCAGCACATCACCATAAAGATGTGTATGAGCATTCAATCAAAGTATTAGAGAATGCAATTGCCTATGAAGGTAAAAAAGAATTTGATGATATTAAATCTCCAGATTTGGAATTGCGGTTAGCGGCACTTTTGCATGATATCGGTAAACCGCAAACAAGACGACTCCTATCTGGTGGAAAAGTTACTTTTCAGATGCATGACCTTGTTGGAGCCAGAATTGCTAAAAAAAGGTTAAGAGTTTTACACTATTCGAATGATGTTATAAGTAATGTAACAAAATTAATTGAATTACATATGCGATTTTATGGTTATGGTGATCAGGAGTGGACTGATTCGGCTGTTAGGCGTTATGTTCATGATGCTGGAAATATGCTTTCGAGATTACATATTTTAACTCGTTCTGATGTGACAACTCAGAATACAAAAAAAATGCAGAGAATATTATTTGCTTATGATGATATTATGCAGCGAATTGATAAACTAAAAGAAAAAGAAGAATTTGAAAAGATACGACCTGAATTAAACGGATATGAAATTATGCAAATTTTAGATTTGAAACCAGGGCCAGAGGATGGACCAAAAATCGGGAAAGCTTATGATTTTCTTTTAAACTATCGCCTTGAGAATGGTCCAATTGGTAAAGAAAAAACTAAGCAAATTTTATTAGATAATTTTACTAGATGATTTAGTAAGTTTATTTTTTAAGGTAACTTTCTGAAATTTTTTGAATTTTCAGGCGTATAATGTAATATATGGCTGTAAATCCTGTTAATAGTAAGAAATGCTCTTTTTGTGGGCGTTCACCTAATCAGGTTCGTAGAATGATTTCTGGTGAGTTTGCGAATATTTGCGATGAGTGTATTGAAACTTGTAATGATTTGGTCGCACAAGAATTTGTTCGTTTAGAATCAGAAAGAAAAAAGCAGCTTCCAACTCCTCGTGAAATTTATGGTTTTTTAGATAGTTATATTATTGGTCAGGATTCTGCCAAACGGGCTTTATCGGTTGCGGTTTATAATCACTATAAACGAGTTTCTCCTTATTTGTCTTGGATAGACAAAACTAAAGATAAAAGAGAAAATGTTGAACAAAAAAATGAAGTTGATATATTCAAGTCTAATATTTTGTTGATTGGACCAACAGGAACAGGTAAAACATATTTGGCTAAGACCTTAGCTAAGATTATGGATGTTCCTTTTGCTATTGTTGATGCAACTTCTTTAACAGAAGCAGGGTATATCGGTGAAGATGTTGAAAATATTTTAGCTAATCTTTTAAACAATGCAAATAACGATATTAAACGTGCTGAAAAGGGGATCGTTTATATTGATGAAATTGATAAAATTGCCCGTAAATCTGAATCTGCAAATTTGGCAAGAGATGTTTCTGGAGAGGGTGTCCAGCAAGGGCTTTTAAAGATTATTGAAGGAACAGTTGCTAATATTCCTGTAATGCAAGGGAAGAAACATCCAGGTCAAGAAATGGTTAAAATTGATACAAGTAATATATTATTTATTTGTTCTGGGTCTTTCGCTGGAATGGAAAAAATTATTTCAAAAAGAATAAATAAGCGAGGCGTGGGATTTGCATCTAGTGTTGAAAAATCTAATGATGACAGTGATCTATTCAATCAAGTAAGTGTTGAAGATCTACATGAATTTGGAATGATTCCTGAATTTATTGGAAGATTGCCAGTTTTAGCGGTTGTGCAACCTCTTTCTCAAGTTCAGTTAGTAGAGATTTTAACTAAACCTAAAAACTCTATTGTCAAACAATATCAAAAACTTTTTGAGATAGATGGTGTTCGTTTAGATTTTGATGATGAAGCTTTGAATTTTATTGCTAAAGAGGCTATTGATCGGGAAACGGGAGCTAGAGGTCTTCGCTCTATTATCGAAAAAATACTAGAACCAGTTATGTTTGAAATACCTTCACAAAAAAATGTCAAGAAAGTTGTTGTGCGATTAAATGGTGATGGTGTTATTGAACCAGTAATTTTGGGTGTTCATGATTCAAAAATGGCTATGAATAGTTAATATGAATAGTTAAAAAAGAAGAAGGGTATATTATGAAAATTGAAGTTTTAGATACGACATTAAGGGACGGGGCACAACAAAGAGGAGTTAATTTTTCTTTAGCAGATAAAAAAGCTGTTTTGAAATTACTTAAAGATTATGGAATGGATCTAATTGAAGGTGGTTGGCCAGGGGCAATTCCAAAAGATACTGAATTATTTGATGAAGTTCAAGATAATCAACTTTCTGCTTTTGGGGCAACTCGTAAAGCTGGGCATACTGTTGCTGAAGATAGTGGTTTACAAGCACTTTTGAATTCTGGTGCTAAAGTTGTCACAGTCGTAGCTAAATCTGACATCAGGCATATTGAGAGAGCGTTAAAAACTAGTGTTGGAGAAAATCTTTGTATGGTTAGAGATACTGTTCAAGCATTGGTTCAAAATGGACAAAGAGCAATTGTTGATGCAGAACATTTTTTTGATGGATATAAGTATAATTCAGAAGTTTCTTTAAATGTTGTTGCTGAGGCTTTTTTGGCTGGCGCGGATACTGTCGTTCTTTGCGATACAAATGGGGGAATGCTTCCTGATGATATTACTAAAATTGTAAAAGAAACTATTGACTATTTATCTGACCACAATATTGATTATAAATTGGGTATACATGCTCATAATGATACAGGTTGTGCTGTTGCTAATACGATCGCAGCTGTGCAGGCAGGATGTTGCCATATTCAAGGAACTATCAATGAATTTGGGGAAAGGACAGGTAATGCCAATCTACTAGCCGTGATCGCGGATCTTGAGTTGAAATTAGGATACGAGTGTGTTCCAGATCTAAAAAAATCATATGATTTAGCTCATAATATTGCGGAAATTGCTAATGTTAATATTGATACTCGACAACCATATGTTGGAGATGTTGCTTTTGCGCACAAAGCAGGTTTACATGCCTCAGCGTTAAAAGTTGATAATGATTTATATCAACACATTGATCCAAAAACTGTAGGAAATGATATTTCAATGATTGTGTCAGAAATGGCCGGTAGATCTTCAATTGAGATGAAAGTTGCTGAGTTAGGCTTTAGCGAGATTTCTTCTGATTTGATTACAGAATTGACTAATTCAGTTAAAGATTTAGAATTACAAGGCTATGCTTTTGATTCAGCTGATGCTTCTTTTGAGTTAATGTTATTAGAAAAAATCGGTAAAAGATCGAAGTTTTTTACTGTTGAGAGCTGGAGGATAATTTCTGAACGACAAGGACAAAGAGGAACAGAGGCTGTTTCTGAGGCGACTGTTAAGTTGCGAGCAGGCGCTAACGGCGAAGGTGAAAGAGTTATCCAAACAGGTGAGGGCAATGGTCCTGTTAATGCTTTAGATGCCGCTTTACGTCAGGCTATCATAGATATTTATCCTTCTATTTCAACAATGGAATTAACGGACTATCGTGTGCGACTTTTAGATACTGCTCATGGGACTGACTCAACCACGAGAGTGTTAATCACTTGCTATGATTCTGAATTGAATCGTAGCTGGACAACTATTGGGGTTGGTGGAAATATTGTTGAAGCCTCTTGGGAAGCGTTAACAGATTGTTATGTCTACGGATTAATTAAACATTCATAATACTCTCCACTTATTAAAATAACACTCGCTGTAACTAATTTCTCTATCTTAGAAAATACTCTATATCTTCTAACACGCGCATGATTCGCTTCGCTCATATTATGATTGTTAGTGAAAATTTAATTTTATTTATATGAATCACTAAAGCTCATATAAAATCAAATTTTCAATTACGAAGATACAGATATTTTCAAAGATAGAATAAATTAGTTATTATGTTTTGAATAGTTAATTCAAAACTAAAAATCTTTATTTAGTGGATATATATAATAATATTTATTTTTTTGGCAGTAAAAAGACGACTTGTTGATTTTTATTTTGAAAAATTGTTAAGATAATGG
>JAISHP010000129.1 GCA_031262545.1 Candidatus Ancillula hodotermitis
TCAGGATATTTTATTTTATGTTGTATCTTCAACTCCTTAACTTTATCGAAATAATCAAGTTTTGAAAAATTAAGTAGCATACGATATCTCCACTCTTCAATGTTTTCTGGTTTTTGATAAAATTCATGATTTCTCATTTTAAGAGGTTTACTATTTATAACTTTAATAATTTTATCTTGTTGTGTCTTTGTCAATTTTATTTGATTTTTTTTGATAATTTTAATTATTTTAGATGCAAATTCTGATGTTTCAAAAATCCGTTTTTCAATAATCAAATCTATATATTTTCTTGATCGTAAAAGTCTATTATTCTCTAATAAAACTTCTAACACATCAAGCCCAAGAGCTTGCATTTCTTCTCTGTCAAAACTAAACAGTTCAACTAATTCAGTATCAGTTTTAACTTTAGGAATATTAGAAACACAAGTAATATAAGCATCATGAACAGGTCGCAGATAATGATTTATTCGATCAATGCACTCTTGTACTCTAAAAAGACCATCGCCAAGAACAACGTTATTTTCTAAAAAATCAGAATACCTAAAATAAATTTTTTTAATTTGAAGATAGAATCTTTCATTAAAATTTACATCAAGATGATTATTTTTCAGGAATTTAGATAAACTACCAAAATGATATTTATCATAGATAGTTCCGACTTTCTGATAATAAGAATTTGAGATACCAATATCGTACGTGACAAAAGGTTCAAAAATCCTTAAAAAATATGTCAAAATAACATTTTCATTGCCTTTCCACTCTAAATCTTTTAAATAAAAACCAAAGTAATTACTATTACACTTTAAAGATAATTGGGGGATTAGCACTTGGCATAAAAATGAGGTGATTTTAGAATTAATTTTTACCTTTTTTTTATAGGAATTTTTATTTGTAAGAACCCTAGTTATTATTTCACAAATAAGAGAATCATTCATCATTCCACCATGACCAACAAACATAGACTCAATAATTTCAAAAATACTATCACCTCTAGAAACAAGCCCTCTTATTATGGTTTCAGAAAATGGTAAAACTGGATAATAAGAATTTTTTAATTGGATTTTTTTGCATAAAATATCAATACAATTTAATTTTTGAGAAAATACCCACTCTAGCCATTCATTAAAAAAGCCACTTTTGCAGACACTATTAGAAAAAATATTTAAAATTTTTAGTTTACTTGAAACTTCTTCTGAACCAGATTCTAGAAATTTAATGAAATCAAAAACACTGACATCATTTTTCTTGAGAACATTCTCCATATATTTCAATTTCCCGTTTTCAGAAATTTCAAGTACTGAAGGAGTTGAAGAGCTAATTAATTCGTCTATCCTTTTAGCTTGTAGATCAGTTGTTTCTAAAACAATTTCAGAAATTTTTTGTAAAAGATCCTCTTCCTTTGAATAATCATTTTTATTAACTGTAAATTTTATTGGTGTTATATCTCTTTCTTCCCAAACATCAAAATCTTTTTCAACAATAGCGAAATGCTTTTTTTCAGAATTTATACCCCTCGTCAGTCTATCAACAATAACATCATTACAACTATAACCGACAAAACAGACTGTATAGTTTTTAAAAACTTCATCTAGAAATCTTGATGCATAAGCATCAGTCAAATACGCCTTGCCAAAATCAGATGAAGTCAATACCAAATTGTTGCCATCTTCATATTCTCCTGCTTTCCCATGAAGATAGACCAGACCAGCAAATTTTCTCCCCAAAGGTAGAGCAGGTGCTGCATATTCCCTTATATTCATTTTTTGATTTTGAATCACTTTGCTCAAACAATTGTCATAGTTAGTAGTAATAATTCTAAATGTTCTACCTTGTGCGGTTGAAATTTTTACAATCAAATCTTGCAAATTATTTACTTTTATTTTTTCTTCAGGCAGAAAATCAAAATTTGCCCATTTGTGTACTGGATGGCTGTCTCTTTCTAATTTGTTCAAAATCTCATCTTCAGATAATTTCGTTTTCTTTTTTCCACCTGTCTTATAGAAACAATCACTTTTACCTGCTTTATCACAAAATTTTTTAGTCAATTCTGCAAAAGACGGCAAATTTGTAGGTTCATACATTGAAACTCCAGCACCAACAAAAAATACCAATTCATCATTTTGCCATGCATCTAAAAATTCTCTTGAAATATCAAACTCATCATCAAAAATATGACTAACCATTATCGCAAACCTCTATCTTCAAGAAAGTTTTTGATTCTCCATTCGTCTTCTCGAGGTTTGTCATTTTTTGAATATAACTCGATAAATGTTATGGTATCCTTAATTTTCACATAAGTAAACACAAGTCGAACTTTGTTTTTCGCACCTGGAGACATGCAATTCATGCGCATCTTAACTAACTCAAAATCAGCAGTTTTTTTTAATATTGTTGCAGCATGTCCATCAAAAAAGTTAGCTCTTATCTCCTCGATATTCTCCTGATCAAAATCATACAGGCTAGTAAGGGCAATTTGTGTTATTTGCAAGTCTTTGGATAATGTCTTCCATTTTTTACCTAATCGTTTTATATCTTTTGAGAATTCGGGAAATTCACTAAAGTTCATCCTCAAACTCCGAAGTTCTCGTGACAGTAGTCCTATAAAAAACAAGTTTATATTCTATTTGCTCTTTAATTTTTGTCGCCATCCAAGGCATATCTTGATGGGAAAAATCTGAGAGTTCTGAAGCGTTTTTATCCGACAACCTATCCAGTTCCCAGTCAATATGCTTGAGCTCATCGGCTCTGAGTTCGCTAAGCTTCTCTCTGGTTAATGGTAAATATTTCTTTTGCTCATTGTTAAAATATTTTGTTTGAATCACTTCCAAATCCTCGTGCTGCTGCATTGACTTTACAGCAGGTCGAAATTCTCCCTGCTTGGGAGTTGGTCCAAATTTTTGTTTTATGTATGTTAGTCCCGTTATAGAACGTCCATGCTGTTCATAAAAATCCATATCTATAAAATAAAGTAATTTATAAAGAGCTGTTTCTCCAATATTTGGTTTAGCCCCAACTTTATTTAAGATATACAGTAGAACCGCCCTAAATTTATCTGGGTTGAAATTTGGTTTAATTTGAATGAAATCAGATTCTTCAAAGTTTATAACAATCTCTTGAGCCTTCTCGTCAGAAAGCAAGTCATCCACTGTAATATTAAATAAATCAGCTAGGGCAGAGAGCTCACAAGCTTTAGGTTCAGTACCTCCGCTTTCATAGTTAGAATAAGTCGGGCGTGAAACTCCAATCCTTTCGGCAACTTCTTTCTGCGACAATTGACTTATTTTTCTAAAATCCTGCAAATTTTTACTAAACATAATATTACCTTTCTGAATAATATTATGGCATAAATTTTCAAAAATGTCAATTTCTTGACTACTGATGTCAATTTCTTGACATTAGATAATTCTAATCAAGCCAACCGTAAGGAACTACGACTTTTCTGAGTGATTTTGTTCTGCCTCGAGGTTTATCTTCAACCGATTCTGGATAAGGTGCTGAAAAATCTAATTTATTTAACTCTTCTCTCAACTGCTCAAAAGTTCCAGCCTTCATAATCTGAACTTTTTTCTCTGAACCAACTGGAAATCCTTTTAAATAAGGACCTATATTAGCTCTAAATGCTCTAATGCCTAAATTATCCTTCATTTTAGGATCTTCATTATCAATAAAATCAATTAGATTTTTACAATGTTTCAACATGATCTCAACAACCTCACCGAGATTAGGACGATAAGATTCTCCAGTAGCTAGCGATTGAAAAAGCCAAGGTCTCCCCATAACCCCGCGGCCGATTGCAACCCCATTACAACCAGTTTCTTCTTGCATTCTCCTAAAATCATCAACACCCCAAATATCTCCATTCCCATAAACAAGAATATCTTTTGGAGCTAATTCTCTCAGCTTTTTGATTGCTGCCCAATTAGCCTCACCACTATAAAATTGAGCTGTTGTTCGAGCGTGCAAGGTTAACAATTTACACCCTTCTTCAATAGCGATTTCTGCTGTTCTTAAATAATGAATATGTTCAGGATCAACACCTATTCTAAATTTAGCAGAAACAGGAATAAGAGTATCATCTATTTGCCCGTCTTTAACTCCTTCAACAACTCCTTTAATAATCCCCCTCAGCAAATCAGGCTTTAAAGGAATAGCAGATCCTCCCCCTCCTGATGTTACTTTCTTTACAGGGCAACCAAAATTTAAATCAATATGATCTGCTAAATTTTCTTCCGCAATTACTTTAGCAGCATTATATGCCCATTCCGGCTCTTTACAATAAAGCTGAGCCGATCTAAAGCTCTCAGATGAATCAAATCTCATATGAGCTCTAGCCTTACTAATATGTGTCCCTAAAGCCCTGGCTGCAACCATCTCGTTTACAAACATACCAGGTTCAATTTTTAAATCCGCTATTTGAGATTTCTTTTGACAACTATCACTTCCAGCCATCGCAAATTCTCTACACAAAGCACGAAAAGGGGCATTTGTAATTCCAGCCATAGGAGATAAACTCCAAGGCATAAAATCTCTACCAGCAAATTTAACGGTTCTAACCATAATCACAAATTATCAATAGAATAACTAATATTCTGCTCTACTTTATCTATTATTATTTTTTGAATATTCTCAATCTTCGCAGTTGCATCAATTTTACAAAAACGATTAGGCTCTAATTTCGCAAGTTCCAAAAATTTTTCCCTAACTCTCTCAAAAAAATCTATTCCTGATTGCTCAAGACGATCACTATCACTTCTATTTTGCCGAATTCTTTTTTGTGATTCTTCAACAGTTAAATCAAAAAGAAAAGTAATCGTAGGAGTAAGATTACCTGTGGCAAATAAATTCAATTGATGTATTTGCTCAAGATCAAATCCTCTTCCCGCAGATTGATAAGCAGTTGTTGAATCAAAAAAACGATCACTTATCACAATTGCATCACGATCTAAAGCAGGTTTAATTATCTTTTCAACATGCTCTGCCCGGTCAGCAAGATAGAGAAATAACTCAGTCTTGGAATCAATATCATCGCCGTGTAAAATTTCTTTCCTTAATCTTTTTCCAAGTTCAGTCCCACCAGGTTCTTTGGTGACAATTATTTCTTTTTTGGGTAATCTTTCCTTTAAATATTTTACTAAAAGATTAATTTGAGTTGTTTTTCCTCCACCATCAATCCCTTCAAAAGTAATAAACATTTAATTATCTTTCATTGATTAAATTTCAATATTTTGAGAAATCTGATAAAGCTTTTTCAATCTAGAAGAAAGTGTATCTTTAGAAATCCTAGGAGCATGAGTTTTTCCAGCGAGCTCAACTAATGTATCTTCAGGGTTTGCAAGTCTAAGCTCAGCCGCTGTTCTAACCGCTTCTGTCAATTCTACCCCAGCTTTGTTTATTTTTTCTAATGCATCTTTTGTTCTAGCTACACTTTTAGCTGCAGCTTTACGAGATCTTTCACTATTCGCGCGGCTTAATGCTTCAAGCTTAATTTTAGATTGTTGTTTCTCCTCAGGAATTAAAGATTCATATTCAGTAACTAAATCTTCAAGAGCTAAATATTTTAATATGCTAACTATAGTATCATAATTCTTAATCACCACTTTAATCAAATTTGGTTTTTCAACAATTTTTCCCTCTAAACCTACCCGTCTCAATTCACCAACCAAAGCCAAGGCAAACATAAAATTCGGAACAGTGAAACTCATATTTGCAGAAACTCCGGGATTCTCCAATTTACCGTTAGTCAAAAAACACGCTCTTAGAATACTTGCAATATGAGTTTTGTCAGTAGAAACAAATTGAGGAGGTAACCCAACATACGGTTTACCTTTTAAATCAATCAACTCTAAGCGCCTTGAAACAGCTTTCATATTATTTGCAATTACAACAATGAATGATTTCTTATTTATAAGATTATTTTTATTTTCACTAATTTCAGAGATTATTTCTTCATCATAATGATTAATCATCTTAACTAATCTTTTAGCAGCTTTTTTAGATGGGAATTTTGCAATAGCAATCGGAGTGTTCTCAACCTCTTGTAATCCACCAGAAACAAGTAAAGAAACGGAAATTTCAATTAACTCTTCTTCTGAATCAATAGGTTTATGATTAATCAATTCTTTCCGTAAGCGTCCAGACCAACTCCCTGCCAAAATATACCCTTTCTCTAAATACCTTATTTTTGGTTATTCTTTACCTAAATCACGATGCTGACAAGTAGCAAAAAAACCATCTGATTGCAATCGCCTACTAAATTCTTCAGCCATAGCGACAGATCTATGCTTCCCGCCCGTGCACCCAAAAGCAATAGTTAAATACGACTTATTTTCATGTAAAAAACCATCAAAAGTTGTAATACAAGTCTTATAAAATGAATCAATAAAACTAGTTGCTAGATCAGAACTAAAAACATAATCAGACACAGCTTGATCTTTTCCAGATAGTTCTTTCAATTCAGGAATCCAAAAAGGATTAGGTAAGAATCTCATATCAACCATCATCTCAGCATCTAGAGGAATTCCTCTTTTAAATCCAAAAGACATAACTGTAATTTTTAATTGCTGCTTAGAAGCTGAATTGAGAGCACTTTTAATTTTTCTTGAAAGATCATGAATTGACAATTTTGAAGTGTCTATTACTATATCTGCTTCTTTTTTTAGGGCTTTTAAAATAACTCGTTCCTTTTCAATGCCGTCCACAATTCTGTTCTCACCATCACCAGAATTTTGCAAAGGATGTGGGCGACGAACCTGCTCATATCTTCTTATCAATTCTTCATTTGAAGCATCTAAGAAAATTATTCGGTAGCAAATTTTTTTCTCACGCAGTTCGTCCAAAATACTATCTAAATCAGCAAAATACTTTCTTGAACGAACATCTATAACAACAGCAATTTTATTGATTGAAGAACCAGCACCAAAAGCAATATCGGTAATTGGAAGAATCATTTTAGGTGGTAAATTATCAATAACAAACCAATCTTCATCTTCCAAAACCGAAGCAACATGAGAACGACCAGCCCCTGAAAGACCGGTTATAATCAGTAACTCAGCCTGATTAGAATCAAGTATGCTTGAATCAGACATTAGGAGCGTAATTCTCCACCAATTTGTTTAATTCCTGAAATAATATCTTCCCTGATGGTGTTTATCTCTTTATTTGAAAGTGTTCTATCAAGCCCACGGAAAGATACTGAAAATGATAAAGATTTTTTGTTATTACCAATTTTTCCCTCATCAGAAAACACATCAAACAAATGGACATCATCTACAACTACATTTTGGACTTTACTATTTTTAATTATAGATTCTTTGATTTGTTCAATAGCTTCAGTAACCGAAGTATCTTTACTGACAACAAAGGCGTAATCTTCACTCGCTTTAGGATATGTTGAAATTGTTTGAGCAGTGAATGGTTTAATTGATTTAAATTTAGCTAATGAATCAAGATTAATTTCAAAAGCACTTGTCCGTTCAGGAAGATCATAAGCTTTACATACTTTTTGATCTAACTCACCAGCCACACCAACCTTTTCACCATTAACCAAAATGTGACCAACTCTTCCTTGATGGAAAGCATGTGATTTAATTATTTCATTAGGGTTTTGACTAAAAGTAATCTTTGCCTTTTTGTCCAATCCGGATAATAGTAAAACAACATTAGCATTCTGAATAGCTTTTGCCCAGTTTAATTCATCTGTAGGAGAATTTGTAATACTATCAGACCACTTTTTCTGATGATCCACACCTGTAATTACACCTGCTAAACAATGTGGTTGTTTAGGTAGAGATCTAGCAATCATCCCCAAATCTTTCTTGTTTGGCATTTCCCCACCAGGCAAAGTTGGAATTTCAACTTTTCCTAAAGTGACCTCTTTTTTAGGAAGATAAATCATGCCGATTTCAAAAATTGAAAAATCTTGATTTCCTCTTCTATAATTCAAAGAAGCCACATCTAAAGTAGTTTGAAGTAATCCAGTTCTTAAATAAGGTCGATCTCCAGCTAATGGATTCTTAATCACAAAAGGTTTATGACGATCGCAATCTTCTCCACAATTCAATTTTTTAAATGTTTCTTCTCCCACAAAAGGGTAACTTAAAACCTCAACAAAACCACGAGCAGCTAAAGCATCAGAAATTATTTTTCTGCGCTCAATATCTTTAATTGTTTTTGTTAATGCTTTTGCAGAATTATGAACTGCCTTAGGTAAAATTGAAGGAATTTGGTCGTATCCATATAGTCTAGCAACTTCTTCAACTAAATCAGGAGTAATTGTCAAATCCGGTCGCCAAGCTGGAGGTATAACTTTTGCTGAAGTTCTAGAATCGTGAGAACTCTCTTGGACATCACATCCAATTTGTTTAAGTATTTCTGTAATCTTTTGGTCACTAACAGTAACCCCCAGAAGTCTTTCAACTTCATTATAATTAAAATCAATCACAATTGGTTGAAATGCAGATTTTTCACCAATAGTTGCTACGTGAATTGGAGAATCAGCTTCAGCCATAATCCTTCCTCCGCCGTATTCAACAAGCAATTCTGCCGCATATAATATAGCAGCTTCTTGCATAGTCGGATCAATCCCCCGCTCAAAGCGCTTTGATGCTTCAGATGGTAGTTTGTGTTTACGCGCACTACGTGCGATTGTGACAGTTTCAAAATAAGCAGATTCTAGTAAAATATTTTTTGTTTTATCTGTAACTTCAGTCTCAAAACCACCCATTACCCCGGCAACACCAATTGGACGTTTTCCTTCTCCACCAAGAGAATCAGTAATTAATAAATCCTCATCAAACAACTCACGTTCTTTGCCATCCAAGGTTTGAATTTTCTCACCAGGTTTTGCTCTACGAACAACAATTGGGAAATTAATTTGATCCAAATCGTAAGCATGAAGAGGTTGTCCAAAATGCAACATAATATAATTAGTTACATCAACTGGCAGTGAGATGGAACGAACACCTTCTGACTCAATTCTTCTTTTCATCCAATCCGGTGTTGGTGCTAAAACATCAACATTTTCTATTTTGATTGTAGCATATTTTGGGCACCCAATTACATTATGAATTGGGTTTTCATCATTTAGCAAACAATCCCCATTATCATTTTGAGTTATCCCAGCAGCTTTATCTGCATAATCAAGAACTAAATCCGTAAATTTATTCCCTGTTGAGTGACTATATTCTCTGGCTATACCACGCATAGAAAAGCAATATCCACGGTCAGGTGTAATATTTATCTCTAAAAGTTCTTGACCAAGACCTAAAACATCCTTTAAATCATCTCCAAATTTTAACCCTTGAATTGCATTTTTGTATTTTTCTTTAGTAATTCTATCAGGATTTTCACTGTCAAGAACAA
>JAISHP010000037.1 GCA_031262545.1 Candidatus Ancillula hodotermitis
GGCAACTCATTTGACTCTTTTTCTTTTGCTTTTACTGTTGTAGCCATTTCCTCTTCTTTCTTTATTCATCCTTAAGGGCATCAGCAGATGCCACAATTTCTGTAAGTTCTTGAGTAATACTTGCCTGTCTAGCTTGATTACTTTTTCTAACTAAATCTTCAATCAAATCTTTAGCATTATCTGTTGCAGTATGCATAGCAGTCTGTCTACTTGCAGTTTCAGAAGCAGCAGCTTCCAAAAGACATTCATTAATTCTAGATCTAACATAACGAGGTAAAATTGTATCTAAAACCTCATTTTCACCTGGTTCAAACAAATACAAAGGAAATACATCCTTCTTATCGTCATCAGGATCATCATCAACTATTTCCATAGGAAGCATTCTAATAATTTTAGGCTTTTGACTGACCATATTAATGAATTCAGTTGAAACAATATAAAGTTCATCAACAGCTTTTGATTGATCAATTGTCATAAAATCTTCAACCAGGCGATCAGCAATTTCAACAGCTCTCTCAAATTCAGGAGCATCAGAATTGCCTTCCCAACTAGCAGCCAATTCACGTCCTCTAAATTGATAGTAACTTTTCCCGCGTCTACCGCAAGCATAAATTACAGGAGTTTTTCCTTTATCCTGAATTTCTTTACAAAGTTGCTCAGTCACACGAATAATTTGAGCAGAATAAGCTCCAGCCATACCTCTATCACTAGTAATCATCAAAATAGCAACACGATTTGTTGGTTTTTTGCCTAATCTTTCACGATCAGCAGTAAGAGGATGAGGGATGTTCGTTTGAGTAGCAACTGCAGCAACTGCATCAGCAATAGCCTGAGCATATGGAATTGATTGCAAAGCCAAATCTCTAGCTTTAGAAATACGCGAAGCTGCAATCATCTCTTGTGCAGAAAAAATTTTCTCCAAACTACGAGTTGATGCTAATCTCTTTTTATACTCTAATTGACTTGGCATGATTTACTACTTTGTTGCTTTCTTTTCAGTTGACTTTTTAACTGAAGTTTTTGATCTAGGAGCTTTTACAACTGGCTTTTTCTCAATTTTCTTTGATTTTACAATTTTTTCTTGAGCTCTAATAGGCTTAATTTCTTCACCTTCAACCTGAATATCAGTCAACAATTTTTTGTCACCAGAAATAAACGCTTCAGAAAATTTATCAACAGCTTCTTCCAATTTTGATAATGTCGCATCTGACAAATCTTCTGTTGACCTAATAACATCAAGAATATTTGTATGATGAGCCAGATAATCTAAAAACTCACTTTCGTAACGATGAATATCTTCAACATTTACCTTATCTAATTTTCCATTCAAACCAGCCCAAATCATAACAACTTGTTTATCAAAGCTGAACGGAGTATATTGAGGCTGTTTCAATAATTCAGTCAATCTCTCACCTCTAGCAAGTTGAGCTTTTGAAGCAGCATCCAAATCAGAAGCAAACATAGCGAATGCCTGCAATGAGCGATATTGCGCTAACTCAATCTTTAAAGTTCCTGCAACCTTTTTCATAGCTTTAGTCTGAGCAGCAGAACCAACACGAGAAACTGAAATACCAACATCAACAGCTGGTCTCTGATTAGCATTAAACAAATCTGATTGTAAGAAAATCTGACCATCAGTAATGGAAATCACATTAGTTGGAATATATGCAGATACATCATTTGCTTTAGTCTCGATAATCGGTAAACCAGTCATTGAACCTCCACCTAATTCATCAGAAAGCTTAGCACATCTTTCAAGTAAACGTGAATGTAAATAAAAAACATCACCAGGAAAAGCTTCACGCCCTGGAGGACGACGAAGAAGCAAAGAAACCGAACGATAAGCCTCTGCTTGTTTTGATAAATCATCAAAAACAATTAAAACATGTTTACCATTATACATCCAGTGCTGCCCAATAGCAGAACCAGTATAAGGAGCTAAATATTTGAATCCAGCGGAATCTGAAGCAGGAGAAGCAACAATCGTTGTATATTCCATAGCTCCAGCATCTTCCAAAGAAGATTTAACACCAGAAATAGTTGATCCCTTTTGTCCTATAGCAACATAAATACAACGAACTTGTTTAGTTGGATCGCCACTCTCCCAATTTTCTTTTTGATTGATAATAGTATCAATTGCAATAGCAGTTTTACCGGTCTGACGATCTCCAATAATTAATTGACGCTGTCCACGTCCAATTGGTGTCATTGTATCTATAGCTTTAATACCAGTTTCCAAAGGTTCATGAACAGATTTTCTATCCATAACACCGGGAGCCTGAGCTTCCAAAATACGACGACCTTCAGTCTTGATTTCTCCTAAGCCATCAATTGGATTCCCCATTGGATCAACAACACGTCCTAGATAGCCATCACCAACAGGAACAGAAAGAACTTCACCAGTTCTGTGAACTTCTTGACCCTCCTCAATACCCTCAAAATCACCTAAAACAACGCAACCAATTTCACGTTCATCTAAGTTCATAGCTAAGCCAAGAGTTCCATCTTCAAAACGCAACAATTCTGATGCCATAGTTCCAGGAAGCCCTTCAACATGAGCGATACCATCACTTGCAACCGATACGTGACCAACTTCTTTAGAAACAGCCTCATCTGCAACACTAAAATCCTTAATAAAGCCATCGAGTGCTTTACGAATATCTGTTGCGCTGATTTTTACTTCTGCCATTTTATTCCTTTCGCTTCTTATCTGAAACTAACTTCAAAATCCCTTTGTAAATCATTGTAAATATTTAACAATGTCCAATCGTAAACTTTTCCTTCGGCAGAAATCTTCATTCCACCATACACATTTTCATCAACCAAAATATTTAATTGAACATCATGATTCATTTTAGTTGATAATATTTTTTCCAAACGTTTAATTTGAGAAGAACTCATTTGAATAGCTGTTGTAACATCAACAACACTTTTATGACGATATTCTCCAATTTTTGCGATAATCGAATCCAAAGCAGATGTATATCTTCTTTCTCCGATCGAAACTAAAGCATATTTTGCCAAAATTAAAGTCGGTGCACCAACGGCTTTACTATTTTTAGATTCTGATCCAAAAATTTGATCAATGATTTTTGTTTTACCTGTAAATGAACGATTAGGATCAGAAAGTAAACTTCTAACCTCAGCAGCAAAATGAGAAGCTTTTGATACATCTTTTAACATTTCAGACATAGCAAATAATTCATTTTGCGTCTGCTCTAAAATCTTATCCCCTTCCTCAGGTGATTTATTAGCTAAAATTGATCCAATTGCACAATACACAACAAATGCACCCATTGCATCTTGAAAATCAACAGTCTTTGACCACTTGTGTTTAACCAATTCTTGAATAATATTAACAGAAATTTTATTAGGCTTTATACTTTTATAAACGTCTGCGACAAGTTTCTGGCGATCCTTAATTTCTCTCGTCGGATCAGTTAAAGCATTTAAAAGCCCTCCTGGCATTAACAATGCTCTAGTGAAAGACAATAACTCATGAGCGATTGTCAACAAAACATCTGAGCCTTCTTTTTTATCTTGACTAATTTTTTGCAATTGAGGCAAAAAAACATCAAGTGAATCTTGCAAAGATTTTTCAGATGTTTGAGAAAGTGTATGTGCCATAACTGATCCTTTTTAATTCCTATAATTCCTCAAGAACAATTCTTTTTCTAGGTCTTTTTGAAACTGGAACTTTTGGCTTATTTTCTGCATTTCCACCATTTCTCACAGTTTTATTTGAAACTTTTTTTGTATTCCCTTTAGAATTGTTTCCATTAGAATAATCAGCATCATTTAATTGCTCATCAAGTCTATCTAAAGCTTGATCAATATATGTTGATTGACGAGAATTATTTTCTAAACCATGTATAAGTTTAGTATTCAACATCTCCATAGCCAAAGAACCAACATGTTTTTTCAGCTCATTTTCAACAGCTTTCTTCTCAGAATTAATTGCTCTAACAGCATTCTTTTGAATCAAATCAGCACTTGCAACAGCCTTAGTTCTCGCATCTTGAATAATAGCTGAAGCTTCTTGCCTAGCATCATCTTTAATCTGAGCAGCCTCAACTCTTGTATTCTTAATTTCTTCGGTATACTTAGAATGAAGTTCTTCAGCTTCAGACTTTAATGTAGTAGCTTCCGCAATTTGCCCCTCTATTTTTTGAGTTCTTAAATCTAAAACCTCATTCATTTTTGGAAGAACAAATTTATAAAAAACTATAGCTAATACAATTATACAAAAAGCTGACCAAAAAAGTTCAGGAAAACCCGGAAGGAATAAATCAATCCCATCCGGCTCATCCTCAGCCAGCATTACTAAAGCATCATTCATCTTAGTAACCCTCTTTTTTAAACTTATTTAATAAACACTAATACGAAACCTAGAAGTCCGAACAACTCAATGAACGCAACACCTAAGAACATTAATGCTTGTAGCTTACCAGCAATTTCAGGTTGACGAGATACACCTTCAATTGTTTTACCAATTAAAATACCTAAACCAATACCAGGCCCAATCGCACCTAAACCATAACACAATGTTGTAATGTTTCCAGTAATTTCAGAAGCTAACATATTTTTTCCTTTCTTATTTTTATAATATTATAACACGACTAGAGGTAACAACCTCTCAACTTCTCCAGCATGTGCCCCAGATGTCATAATATTTCCATTACTCACCTCTATATTATAGTCCATCTTACCAGTTGCAACCCCAAGCCAAACTTCTGGAGACATCTCTACTACATTTGGTGGCGTTCCACGGCGGTGGTTTGATCCATCAGAAATACATTGTATAGCGCCATATGGCGGGACTCTAACTTCTACAGTAGACCCAGGAGCCTTATCTTCTAAAATTTGCAATGTCCAACGAACGGCAGTTTTTTTATCATTATTTATAAAAGCTTGTCGACCAACACTATTTTCAATAATCTTTTTAGCCATTGTAAACACCACATGTAAATCTAGGCTGATTATTTAAATCTGTAATCATACTTACTTCTTCAAATCCACATTTTAAAAAATGTTTAGCAATCTCATCTGCTTGAGTTTCGAAATGCTCCATAACAAAGAAAGTCCCAGGGAGACAAAAATTAACTGCATTTTCAATTATTTTTTTAGGAACTTCAGTTCCATCTTCTCCTCCACCATACAAAGCAATTTTAGGATCAAATTCGGCACTACCGTTCAATTTAGCATAATCTGGAACATAAGGAGGGTTACAGGTAATAATATTAAATTTTTTTTCTGCTTGAAAGATTGTAGCATCGGCATGAATTAAATCAATTTGCTCTTTGATGTTTGCTGAATTTTTCTTTGCCAACGCAATAGCTGTAGGATTAATATCAACCCCAACACCAAAACAGTCAATCAATCTTTGATTGAATTCATTGATCAAAGAAATCAATATCGCCCCTGAGCCAGTACATAAATCAAGTATATTCAAAGTTCCTACAAAATCGTAATCTATGTCCATAGCATCACTATATAAAAAATCAAAATACGCAAGGCATTTCTCAACTAACATTTCCGTTTCAGGACGTGGAATAAAAACACCTTCTTTAATAAACAAGTCATATCCAAAAAAATTAACACTACGAGTGATTATTTGAACAGGAATTCCAGAAATTCTCAAATTGATCAATTTTTGAAAAGAAGAATCATCAAAATTTATCTTATCATCTAAAATAATCTTTTTTCTAACATCTCCAACACTAATTTTAAGAAAAAACGAAAAAAGTATCTGCAAATCAGCACGAGGTGACTGAACACCAGCATTTTTTAATTGAATTAAATATCTATCAAATAAATTTTTAAATTTATAATTGTGGCTCACAAAAACAATTAATCATTCTCAGGTTCATGAGCCATTGATGTCTCTAAATAAGAAACAGTCAGGAATGAATATATATAAGCCTGAAGTGCAGCTACAAGAAGCTCAAATAGTATAAAGATAAATGAACCCGCTAAAGTAATAACACCTGCTGGCATCATCAAACGTGAAATTCCAGGTGCACCAATCAAGAAACCTTGAGTTGCGGCAAAACAAATCCCAAGAAGCATATGTCCAGCCATCATATTAGAAAACAAACGTATTGCCAAAGAAGCTGGGCGGATTAATATAACTTGTAAAAATTCAACAACAGCATAAACAGGATAAACAAATATAGGTAAACCACTTGGGAAAAGTTCATCTTTCATAAAAATAAAGAAGCCTTTAATTCCACCGCCATGACTAGAAATTCCTTCACGCCAATAAGAAGTAAATACCCAAACAGCGAATAAAAATGGTATACCCATTCCAGATGTTCCAGCAATATTCAGACCTGGAACAATTCCCGATAAATTCAAAAAGAAAACAGAACAGAAAATTGTAGTCACCAACGGTAACCATTTTTTACCAGTTTTTTCTCCAAGTGAATCAAATGTAAAATTACGAACAAAATCAAATAGCATCTCAACGACAAGCTGTGGCTTTGTTGGAACAACATTACCAGCTTTCGCTCTTTTCAAAGATTTTGAAGCAACTGTACAGAAAAACACTGTTACAAATGCTATCATAACAAAACGAACCAATTGAATTCGATTGAACGCAAAAGGAGTTCCATCAAATAAGAACGCTTTTGGTAAAAATTCAGCTATTGTAGGAAATTGCATATTTATATTATACCTCTCTGTCCGATAAGTCTGCTAACTTTTAAACTATTCTCCACTATTTGCTAACCAAGCTTTGTATTTTGCTACACCTTGATTGAAATCTTCTTCATTATCATAAAATTCGGTTGTCCCATTATCTGGATCAACAGTACAAAAATACAACCAATCTCCTTCAGCAGGATCTACAGCTCCAGCAATAGCCTCTTCACCAGGATTTGAAATAGGAGTAGGAGGTAGTCCTTCATAAATTCTACTATTATACGGATTGTTTGCATCATCAAGCTCAGCCTGAGTCATTTCCAGACTAGTTCCGCCTTGTTTATTTGTCGCTCCATAAGCTATAATAGTATCCATTTCAAGCTTTATACCTTTATCAAGACGATTATCTATAACACGAGCCACTTTTGCCATATCTTTAGAACTCAAAACTTCTCTTTGTGCGATTGATGCCTTGATGATAATTTCTTCTTGATCTGAAGAAGGAACACCCAGTTTATTTAAAACAGATTTAGTTTGATCTATCATTAATTTAAATAAGGCAGATGAATCTTGATCGGGATTAAATTGATAGGTATTCGGGAAAAGCCATCCTTCAATTTCTCCATTTGCCTCTGAAGGAAGATCAGAAGTTTCGGCTTCTTTTAAACCTTCTTCAAGTTGTGATCTAGAATATGAAGTTTTTTCAACTAAAATATCTAAAACCTCCTTAACGGTTTTACCTTCAGGAATGGTGACTTGATCGGATACTTGAGAAGAAGGATTTACTAATTGTCTTAAAGCTGAATCAGCTGATGATTTTTCGTGCAAATTATAATTCCCATAAGAAATACTAACACCTTTATTCTTATTTTTAGCAAGAATAAATGAACCAACCGAAGCTGTAACTCCTTTATCTTTCAAGATTTCTGCAACTTGATGATCAGTAGCTCCTTGTGGAATAGAAACCTCAACTGTTTGAGAAACACCATCACCAGAATAATCTTTAAAATAATTATAACAAATAACTCCAACACTTATAATCAGTGCCAAAATTATAATAATCACAATATAGCGTTTTTTAAATACACGGTTATCTTTTTTTTGCTTTTGTTGAATTCTTAAATCTGAACGATTCAAAGCTTGAGTAAAATCGCCTTGCTCTTGAGAATCTAAATGAGAATCCAAATTCTTTTCAGTAACAAATTCAGAATCGTTGAAAGTTTCATCAAGTTCCGGAATTTTTTTATTTTCATCTTCGTTATTCAAAATCAATTCTCCAAGTTGCTTTGAATTCTTTACTATTAGGTTGAAGTTCAATCAAATCTCTACCATCTTTAAAAGCATTAGCTATTGTTGTCATAGGCTCAATAGCAACAGCAAATCTGTAATCTTCACCTTCCATTCCACAAGCGTTACAAACTTGCCAAGCTTTATAGTTTTGATCCATGCTTATAGTAGTCTTATGACCATCAGCACCAATCAACTCAGCAATAGCCCATCCATTATTATAATTTGGATCAACCCAAGCATCATCAAATTCCATTTTATTTAAACTTGTTTTTTTACGAACGCTAAATTTAGTATCTTCAACAGCTCTTTCTTCAACAGGAAGCAAACGATCGTTAGCAACAATATATTTATTTGCATCAACAACCAAATATGCATCATCTTGATTTCCGCGAACAGACAACCAAGGATGCCAACCTAGCGCGAAAGGAGCAATATCGGTTCCTTCATTTTTGGCAGATACTTCCATTTGTAAACCATCAGCATCTAAAGTATATAAAATCTCAACATAAATTTCAAACGGATAGCCATCTCTAATTGCAGGCATATGAAGACCAGTTGTTATTGATTTGTCGGTTTTATTAATTAAATCAAAATTAAAAAACTGAGAATAACCATGCAATTGATTGTTTTTATCAATTTCATTGATTGAAGCCTGATATTCCACATCTTTATAAGTATACTTACCATCTTCTAGTCGATTAGGCCAAGGAAATAAAGCAGTTCCTGAAAAATATGGTGGTAACTGATTTTCCTCAAATGGCTCAACAACATCAAGCCCATCTACTTTATAAATTCTAATTGCAGAA
>JAISHP010000043.1 GCA_031262545.1 Candidatus Ancillula hodotermitis
GGTTAACAGATCCTGACTTACGATTAATCGGACCTTTAGAGCCTCCACCAACTGTATTTTCTTTGTATTTCCAATGAGCCGCAATTCCAAATTGAGCAAAATGATGCATTTCTTGAGTTCTAATTTGAATTTCAACTCTTCTGCGCTCCGGTCCGATTACAGTTGTATGAATTGACTGATACATATTATATTTTGGCATAGCAATGTAATCTTTAAAACGAGATGGGATGTGATTCCAAGCTGCATGAACCGCACCTAAAGCAGCATAACAATCCAAAATTGTATCAGTAATAATTCTTATTCCAACTAAATCATATATATCTTTAAAATCACGACCTTTGATAATCATTTTTTGGTAAATCGAAAAAAGATGTTTTGGTCTTCCTGATATAGTAGCTTTGATTTTGGCTTCATTCAGAATCTTTTCTGTTGCAGCCATCACTTTCTTAACATATTCATCTCTTTCAGGTGCATATTGATGAACAAGTTCTTCTATCTCGGCATAAACCTTAGGATGTAAAGTTTTAAATGATAAATCCTCTAGTTCTCTTTTTACTTGATTCAAACCAAGTCTATGTGCTAAAGGAGCATAAATATCTAGTGTTTCTTTAGCCTTACGAGCTGCCGACTCAGCTGGAACAAATTTCCAAGTTCTTGCGTTGTGCAGCCGGTCTGCTAATTTGATTACTAAAACTCGAATATCTTTAGACATTGCCACTATCATTTTACGTATAGTCTCAGCAGAAGCATTTTCTCCATATTGAATTTTTGAAAGTTTCGTTACGCCCTCAACCAAATTCGCAATATTTTTATTAAAATTCACTTCAACATCATTATAAGTAACCGATGTATCCTCAATTGTGTCGTGTAAAAGCGCTGCACATAGACTTTCAACCCCAAGTCCCATTTCAGCAAGAATTCGACAAACTTCAATTGGGTGAATCAAATATGGCTCACCAGATTTTCTAAATTGCCCTTCATGTGCTGCCCTCGCAAAACGATAAGCATGCATAATTGGCTCTAGATCAGCCTTAGGGTAATTTTGATGAACTAACCTCAAGATTGGTGGCATCAACTTGTCAAGTTCGTCCGCCTCAGCCATTGTTTTGGAAAAATTAGCAATAACTTTCGGACCTAAAGCTCTTCTAATTAACTTTGAATCAATCGCTGATGTTGAAGTTGAAGGAAGGTGGTAACTAAAATTATCATCATTATCTTGGCTCATCTTGATCCTCCTTTACCTTATTCTTCTTTTCACTCATTTCATGTTCAATTTTACGAATTTTTTCTATTTCAGAAAAAGCTGGTTTTACAAAAATCTTTGGAGCAGCTGTAGCAATAAACACAACTATCGCAGCAATAATCAATATGATTAATGCCACTCTTCCACGCATAAATACAAACATAATTCCCCCAAAAGCAAAAAGAGCAGCCCATCCATAGAGGATCAAAACTGAACCAGTGTGAGAGTGTCCTAAATCCAAAATTCTATGATGAAGATGTTTTCTATCTGGAGCAAAGGGAGATTTACCTGCCAATAGTCTTCTAACAACTGCAAAAGTAATGTCAAAAACTGGTAGAAGTAAAACCAAAAAAGGCAAAATTATGGGCATAAAAGCAGGAACAGAATGAATATTAACTGTTTCAGGATCAATTTTTCCTGTTATCAAAATAGAAGCAGATGCCATGTAGAATCCTAATAATTGCGATCCAGTATCACCCATAAACATTTTTGCAGGATGCCAATTGTGAGGAAGAAATCCCAAACAAGCACCAATCAATACGGCAGTCACCAAACAAGCTGTTGCTGCGAAATTATATTGCCCAGAAGAAAGACGCCATGCATAATAGAAAAAAGCCACAGCTCCGATTGCTGTAACCCCAGCCGCCAAACCATCAAGTCCATCAATAAAATTAATAGCATTAATTACAGCCACAACAATAATAACTGTCAGAACCTGCGAAACACGATTTGAGCCAATCACCATCCCGTTAAAGGGGAGAGACATTAATTGAACACCATTCATTGAGATATTTACTGCGGCGATAATTTGAACCACTAATTTCAAAACCCAATCTACATCCCAAATATCATCAATTATCCCAATTAAAGCCAACAATAAAGATGAAAAAATTAATGCATTAATCTCATGTACCGAAGAGTCATCGCCATTAAATATTTTGCCAAAAAAAGGGATAAAATAGCTAGAAAATAAAGCAAATATCATCCCAAAAAACATTGCTATACCACCTAAGCGTGGAATTGGAACATCATTTACATCACGGTCACGAACATGCGCATTAGTGCTTTTAATTGCCATAATCCCCATTTTTCTAGCAGGGAAGCAAAAAAGCCAAGTCACAACAGCTGAGATCAAAACAACTAAAAGATACCAACGCATTTCAAACTCCTAAAATTGCCATCAATTACGCCGACCAATGTGGTGGTTTATTTGCAATCATCTCTTTATCTCTCGCATCCAATTTAGGCTTAACTCCACCATTCCTTTCTAAAATTCTTTCTTTAGCTGAAGGAATAGAATCCGCACCTTTAAGAGCATCTGTAATTTTCGCCAATTCAAAAGCTCTGTTTTTAGCAAACCCTAAAGTCCAAAACCAAACCGGCTTATAGCCAGCCGTTTTAAGCTCATCTGGCTCAAATCGTAATTTAGCTCTGAAAGACTTAACTTTCTCAAAATAATCATTATCAAAAAGAACTGCGACTTTAATATTATTCTTTTTATTATTTATCAACAAAATATTTTCATACCCAAAATCATCATCTAAAATTTCATAATCAGGAGATTTTTCGCGAAGTTTTGTCACCAGCCAATTCATTAAAATATGATTATTTTTAATATTTTCCAAAGTTTCTTGACTGTCAGATTCTATAATCTTTTCTTCATCCCTAGCAATAATTTGCACACCGTTCCTTATTGCCAAATCAGAAAATACTTGAGCTAATTTATGCCCCTTTTCATTATCTCTCATCATAGCAGAAACTAAACGTTCTTTCAGTTCCTTAACAGTCTTTGAGTCAGGGCAAACTATTAATAATTCTTGATCAGGCAGAATTGACATTGCAAAAGAAACAACATCCTTAGCACCGTTTTTAACTTCATCATCTCCTGCTTGAATTCTAAAAACTTTTGTTTGTTCACTAATTTGCGGAATTCTTTGAGGCAGAAGTTCATAAACAGTCGACAGTCGAGCAAGCCTTGCTGTTTCATTGAATTTAGTATCTGGATTGTCTTCCTCAATCATTTTCTCAGTATATTTTTCCGTCAAAACAATAAAACGCTTACCTTTTGTCAAAATCTTTTCTACAACATCAAAATTTGTCTCTTCAATTGAATCCAAAATAACAGTATCAGCAGTAATGTTTTTACCAACTTGTTTTTCCAAATCTCTTGCTACCGAATAAGTATAACCGGTTACAGCCAACCTAAAAATATTTGGTAGTGCACCTAGTTGAGCAGAATGCTCAAAACGGACTAGCTCATCACGATAATTATCTAAAATCTGATGTAAATTATTAATTTTTTTAAAAACAGCAGGATAGCGCAACATTTTAATATATTCCAAATCACGCTCTCTATATAGTTTTACCAAAGAATCTAAATCCCAAGTTGAAAATTCTTTGAGTTGGGGATAATTTTGTTCAATGTATGATTTTACACTTAAAATCCACGCATACTCAACTAAAATTTCTAATTTTTCACGTGTTTCTTCACTTTCAGATTCTTCTATATCACCATCACTATTAGTTTTACCATCGCCATCCAAATCAACAATTTCCGCTAATTCTTTAGCTAGCTCTAAAACTCCACGATAAGCTAGATTGTTCTCGATTTGTTGCAGTTGAGGAATTAAATATAGTCTGTTTCGAACAATTGCCAGCTCTTCTAAACATTCTGTAAGTTTTCCGAATTCCATATCAGTTAATAGAGGGTGTTCAAAAGCATCATCAAACATCTTATCTAAAACTTCTAGATCTAAGCGAACCGAATTTGCAAGAGCGTAAGCTTGAGAAGTCTGAATTGGAATTTTAACTTGAATTCTATTCACAATTACATCAGGAATATTAGATCCTTGATCAGCAGAAATTAATTTTTGAACCCATTGTGTTTGTTGTTCAACGACTGCTTGTAATTTTTCTCCTAATTCTTCCGTTGATAATTTCAATCCAGGCCGAATCATAGACTTTAATTCTTTTAAAATTCTATAGCGGTTAAACATAGACAATCCGGATTCTTCCCTAGGCTTAAAACACTCGGCGAAAGGAGATAAATCTCTTTCAAATATTTCAGCATTAAAAATATCTAGTGACTGACGCACATCAATCAATAAATCCATTACACTTAGCCACTCTTGCATAGTTTGAGGCTTAGGCGCATTCAGTTCTTCGCAAATTGCATCAATATCGGATCTCATTTGTGACAGAGTTGGAACAGGAGGTAATTCAACAAGACGATATAGAATATCATTAACCGTTTGAACTGCTTGTTCGTCTTTAATCACTAAGTCTTGCCAATGAATTGGTAAATTAAAATTTTGATTACTTTGCAAATATTTTTGGATTAATTCTGCAGCTTTATCAAATTTTCCTTCTAAATTAATCGCAGCATCTTTTGAAAGACGAGTATTAACCTCTAATTTTTCCTTTTTATCTTTTCCTACATTAACTAAAACTTCTTGAGATTTTGTTTCTAATTCCAAAATTCTTCTAATAACTTTAGCGTAACTTATTTTCCAAGGTTGTTTAGCTTTGTGAATATTATCAAAAATTTCTTTTAATTGTTCCTCAAATTCTAAAAGATTTTTCGGAGATTCCCAATCAATATTTTTAATATCATCATCAGTGAATTTAGTAGGATTAGCTAAAACCTCATCAAGATCAGTCTCTAAATCTGTTAATAATAATGACTCAAGCCCATATTTTCGTAATTCATTTTTAACAGCAACAGTGGAATTCATACTTTCAGAATCGCTGAAATATAATATTTTTTCACCAACACAACAAGATTGAGCAATTAATGCAGCAGCTAATCTAATTTTAGACTTACGATCAGGACAATATACTACATAATTTTCATTAAGCTCAAAATCATTTACTAGCATTCTAGAGCGTTGATCTAAATCACCGATTCCTGACTCATGTCCAGGCGGTGTATCTGGTGTTGCTAATAAGCGTTCACTATCAAACAAACTATATCACTCCTTCTTCAAATCTCGCTCTTGCCCTGCTTTTGCTTTTTTCATATAATCTTTTTCTGTAATCTTTTAAAGAGCTGCAATCTTTTCCCAATTTGTTTCCCACTCTTCTTCAGTTTTTCCAATTTCCATAATCTTACGATATTTACTTGGAATCAAACGAGAAAAACGTTTAACTGATTTAGTCCAATTAGCAAGAATATCTTTAGCAAAATCAGATTCTGTTTCTTTAGCAAAATCAGAAATAATATTTTTCAATATATTTTGCTCTTGATCTGGAAGATCACTTACATTTGTCAAATCTAAATTACCAGACTCAACCGCTCCTTTATTTATTTTTCTAGGATCCAAGTCAATAATATAAGCTTCTCCACCTAAGAAACCTGCCCCAACATTGCGTCCAGTATCGCCTAAAATAACAGCTATTCCACCTGTCATATACTCCAAAGCGTGATCTCCTGTTCCTTCAACAACAAAAGTTGCTCCAGAATTACGGACCGCAAAACGTTCTCCAACAACTCCAGCAAAATAACCGATACCACTTGTTGCGCCAAAACCTAAAACATTTCCTGCAATAATCGATTCATGAGCAGATTTAGATTTTTGATTATCCGAATATTCCTTAGGAACTTTTACGATAACTTTACCTCCAGAAAGTCCTTTAGCAGCATAATCATTAGTTTCTCCAACCAAGCGAACTGTAATTCCTTTTGGCATAAATAGACCAAGACTTTGTCCACCTACACCATTTAACTCAACTTGCAAAGCATCATCTTTTAGAAAACGTCCAGATTTTGTATTGTATCTCTTTGTTACTTCATAGCCTAATAAAGCGCCAACTGAACGGTCAACATTAACAATTTCTGACTTAACTGTTTGTGAAACACTATCTAAATTATCAAAATTAATTTTATCCATCAACTTAGCATCTAAAGATGTTTCTAAAGCATGTTTTTGTTCTTTAACCTGATGTGTTGGAGCTGATCGACGCAAAGAATTTGCTGGAACAGCTAAAATTTTATCCAAGTCAAGCTTATCACCTTTTATCTGTATAACATCTTCTCGTTTTGCTAAAGCTTCGACATTACCAACCGCTTCTTCTAATGTTCTAAAACCTAATTTTGCTAAATATTCACGAACCTCTTCTGCAATAAATCTAAAGAAATTGATAACACTTTCAGGATCTCCTTTGAAATTTTTTCGTAAATAAGGATCTTGAGTTGCTATTCCGACTGGGCAAGTGTTTTTATTACAAACTCTCATCATAACACAACCCTCAACCACTAATGGCGCAGTCGCAAAACCAAATTCTTCAGCACCGAGCAAAGCAGCAATAATCACATCTCGTCCAGTTTTTAACTGACCATCCGCCTGAACAACTACCCGATCTCGTAAATCATTCTGAACTAAGACTTGCTCAGTTTCTGCTAAACCAATTTCCCAAGGCTGCCCAGCATGTTTGATTGATGAGAGTGGAGCTGCCCCAGTCCCTCCATCTGAGCCAGAAATTAAAACCACATCTGCCTTAGCTTTAGAAACTCCGGCTGCAATTGTTCCAACACCATACTCAGAAACCAACTTAACATGAACTCTTGCTTCTGGATTTGCCATTTTCAAATCTCTAATTAGTTGTGCTAAATCTTCAATTGAGTATATATCATGATGTGGTGGTGGTGATACCAAGTCAATTCCTGGAGTTGAATGCCTAACTTTAGCTATCCAAGGATAAACCTTAGTTCCCGGTAAGTGCCCACCTTCACCTGGCTTTGCACCTTGAGCTAATTTAATTTGCAAATCATCTGCCGTTACTAAATATTCACTTGTTACACCAAAACGACCTGAAGCAACCTGCTTAATCTTTGAACGACGAGTTGGATCATAAAGACGATCAATCTCTTCTCCGCCTTCACCCGAATTAGACCGAGCACCTATTTTATTCATTGCTTTTGCTAAAGTTTCATGAGCTTCAATTGAAATTGAACCATAACTCATAGCACCGGTGGAAAATCTTGTCATAATTGACTCAACTGGCTCAACCTCATCTAAGCCTATTTCTTGCCGACCAATTTCTTGTGCAGATTTAATTCTCATCAATCCACGTATTGTCATTAACTTCTTTGCTTGATCATCAATCAAAGAACTATATTTCTTGAATTGTTGATAATCATTATTTTGCGTTGATTGTTGTAAATAGAAAATAGTTTCAGGATTAAATAAATGTTGTTCTCCTGTTCGCCTCCATTTATATTCTCCACCTGTCCTAAGCTTGCGGTAAGCTCTAGATTCTGGACGTTTTGGATATGCCAAAGTATGTCTTTCAAGAGTTTCACGAGCAATATCTTCAATCCCTATCCCGCCTAACTTTGAAGTGGTTCCTGTGAAATACTTATCTATCAATTCTTGAGAAAGACCAACTGCTCCAAAAATTTGTGACCCTCTGTAACTCATAATTGTTGAAATTCCCATTTTAGACATTATCTTCAACACGCCATTACCCAAAGCTTTAATTAAATTCTGCACTGCCTGGTAAGGATCAACTTCTTGAGCTTCAGTTCCATAAGTAATATCTGAAAGTAAACCTCTTCTTGCTAAACTTTCCACAGTTTCCATAGCCAAATAAGGATTAACGCAAGCTGCGCCATAACTAACGAGCAAAGCAACATGATGAGTTTCTCTAACATCTCCAGCTTCGACAACTAAAGAAATTTTAGTTCTTGTTAAGTTGCGAACTAAATGATGATGGACAGCTGATGTTAATAATAAAGAAGGAATAGGTGCATGAGTTTGATCTCCACCTCTATCACTTAATATAATAAAATTCGCACCATCTTCAATAGCAGAATCAACTTCTTCAAAAATCTCTTCAAGTCTTTTTTCAAGCGCTTTTAACCGTAAATTTTCATCGAGTTCACCAGCTTCACTAACTTCTGGGTCAATCACTGGGAAAAGTCCTTGAATTTTAGCCCCTTTAAAATATCCTTTTAAATTTGGATCTTGATCAATTTTTTCAATTTTTGCTAATTCATCATTATTAATTACTGGAAAATCTAATGTTAATTTTTTTGCATGACTTTCTAAATCTTCTAACAAATTTGGCTCCGGACCGATTGCCGACTCAATAGAAGTAACTATTTCTTCACGAATAGAGTCTAAAGGTGGATTCGTTACCTGTGCAAAATCCTGAGTAAAATAATCAAATAATAATCTAGGGCGATCAGACAAAACTGCTATTGGAGTATCTGTCCCCATTGCACCTAATGGTTCTGAACCTGTTTTTGCCATAGGTGACAAAATCATCTTTACTTCTTCTTCTGTGTAGCCAAATTCACGCTGACGTTTATCAACAGATGCGGATGGATACATAATGTGTTCGCGCTCAGGTAGATGCCCAAATTCTATTTCGTTATCTTTTACCCATTTTTCATAAGGGTGTCCACTTGCCAAACTATTTTTAATTTCATCATTTTCAATAATTCTACCCTCAGTCGTATCAACCAAAAGCATTTTTCCTGGCTCTAACCTACCTTTTCTAAGAATATCCTTTTGATCTATATCTAAAACACCAACTTCTGAAGCCATAACAACAACATCTTTAGTCACCCAAAAACGACCAGGACGCAATCCGTTACGATCTAAAACAGAACCTACTATTTCCCCATCTGTAAAAGATAGTGAAGCTGGACCATCCCAAGGTTCAATCAAAGCATTTGTGTATTGATAAAAAGCTTTTAGTTTAGGATCCATATCATCTGCTTTTTCCCAAGCCTGAGGAACCATCATCATAACAGCATGAGGTAAAGACCTTCCTGCTAAATGCAATAATTCTAAGACTTCATCAAATGAACCTGAATCTGAAGCACCATCAGTCAAAATTGGATACAAGTCTGAAAGTTTACCACCATTCAATCCGCTTAGGCGAGCACTAGATATTACACCTTGCCGAGCATTAAACCAATTACGATTCCCTCTAACAGTATTTATTTCACCATTGTGGGCAATGTTTCTAAGCGGTTGAGCTAGTTCCCAAGAAGGTAACGTATTTGTTGAAAACCGTGAATGGACCAAAGCAATTTTAGCTTTAAAATTTGATTGTTTTAAATCTAAATAAAAACTAGGTAACTGTCTAGTTGTCAACATCCCCTTGTATGTAATTGTTCTTGAAGATAAACTTGCAAAATAAAGTCCAGTTTGATTTTGAACTTGTTTGCGAACTCTAAAAAGTAATCTTTCAAAACCTATTTGAGCTGTATTCTGATCGCTATCGCAAGTGTGATTTTCATCAGAATACATATTTGCTAAAGAATCATAATCAACTTGATCGTCTAAAGTTACAGCAAACATCTCAAAATGCGGCATTGATTTAACAGCTGTTGGACCGAGCTCTGAAAAATCAACCGGAACTTCTCTAGAAGAAATAATTTGAAGTTTCTCTTTCTTAATTAACTCCTCAAAAGCATTAAACTGCTGATTTCTCTCATTTAGATCTTGAGCTGAAAATGCAATTCCCACAGCATATTTCCCCAATTCGGGTAAATCAACACCATTCTTCTTAAACTCTGCCCTTAAAAATTCATCCGGTAAAGATAATAAAATTCCAGCACCATCACCTGTATTTTCTTCAGCCCCAACTGCACCTCTGTGATCCAGTCTCAACAAAGCTTCTAAACCTTGCTCGACAATTGAGCGTTCAGGTTTTTTATTTAAAGTCGCGACAAATGCTAAACCACAAGCATCATGCTCTTCTCTTGAATTATAGAGTCCTAAATCCTGCGTTTTTTTATTCTTAACACTCGCGACAGTCATACTAACATTATACCGCTTTAAACAGTATAATATAAATATGAATCTTTACCTTTTGCACGGTCCAAATTTGAATATGTTAGGAAAACGTGAGCCCAAAATTTACGGAATTGAAACTTTACCGGATATAGAAAAAATTGTTCAAACGACACTTGAAAATCAAAATTCTAGTGTTAAATTAATATCAAAACAAACAAATTCTGAAGGTGAATTGATTGACTGGATTCATGAAATATTTAATGACCAAGCAAATACCACCGGAATTATCTTAAATCCTGGTGCCTTCACTCATTACAGCTATGGGCTTAGAGATGCTTTAGCTATGCTAAATGAGTTACCTTTTAAAGTTATCGAGCTTCACATTTCTAACCCCAACTCTCGCGAACTTTTTCGCTCTAATTCTGTTGTATCCCCCGTTGTGACCGGAACAATTGCTGGATTCGGAACAGATGGCTACCGCCTTGCAACTTTAGCATGTCTCCAACCAGTTAATAAGTAATCAAATGAAATTTAAAGTTCACTCTTGGGAACTTGTGACAGCTGTTGATGGCCCTGGAACACGTTTAGATATATTCTTCCAAGGTTGCCCTCTACGCTGTCAGTTCTGTCACAATCCTGACACCTGGCTTGCCTCAGGTGGTAAAGAAATTGACACCAGCGAAGTTATTGAAAAAACCAAACGCTACAAACATATTTTTGACACCACAGAAGGTGGAATAACTTTGACTGGCGGAGAAGTTTTGATGCAAGCGGATGCTGCTCGTGAAATTCTTCAATCCAGCAAAAAACTGGGGGTTCACACCTGTTTAGATACTTCTGGCGCCGGATCAGACAAATTAGATACAGATTTTATTAAATTGTTAGATTTAGTATTACTAGACATAAAGGGAGCAACACCTGAAATTGCCTCTAATATAACAAGAACAAATAATTATAATCATGGAATTTTCTTCCAAATGGATTCTTTCGCTAGAAAGTTATTAAAAGCAAAAGTTGAACTTCGTTTTCGATATGTGTTACTTCCGAAAATTCCTGATGAACAACTTTTTGAAATTAAAACTTATGTAACTAAATTAGAAAACGAATTTAATACAAAAATCCCAATTGATATTTTACCTTTTCACCAAATGGGAACTACAAAATATGAAAATTTAAACCTGCCATATGTCTTAAAAGATTTACCAACACCATCAAAAGATGAAATTTTGCATGCAAAAAAAATCCTAAATAACGTTTAATTTTAGCCTAAATATTTAAAGCTATACCATCGAGGATATCGTGCTCAGATGTTGTTACATGATCTAATTTACGATTATCCTTTTCTATTTCTAAAGACAAACGTTTTAAAAGCGTTTTCCATATTAAACAACCAGCTTGAATCACATCAACTCTTCCCGGATTGATAAATCCCAATTCTTTGATTTGTTCTTTATTCATAGAAATTATCTTATCACAAGATCTATATACTTCATCAAGTGAGCTAATTGCCCCATTTACTTTTTCAGAATCATATTTATCAAGTCCTAAAATATCTGCAGTAACTGAAGTGATTGTTCCAGCAACACCAACAATTTCAGAAATCTTTGTAATATCACGATCTAAATTTCTAAGTTCAGCAAAAGCTTGATCAATAGCATTATTAATTACTTCTTTAGCGAAGTTAATTTGCTCTTGATTTGGTATATCAGCATATTCAAAACAACGTTCAGTAATTCTAACTGAACCAATATTCATAGAAAACCCTTTACCATCTAAAACAACCTCAGTTGAACCTCCCCCCAAATCAACAACACAAATATTATTATTAGATGTTGATTTTAGCGCAGAAACAACTCCAGAAAAGGAAAGACGAGCTTCTTCTTCGCCAGCAATTACTTCAGGATAAATCCCTAATATATTTTTTGTCGTTTCAAAAAACACTTCTTTATTATTCGCATCTCTAGAGGCTGATGTCGCTATAAAACGCACATTTTCTAAAGGAACTTGAAATTTATTAATGTCCTCAAAATATTCCTTTTCAATTTTAAAAGTTCTATCTAAAGCGGCTTGATCGAATTCATGTGTTTTATCAACACCAAATCCTAAGCGTGAAATTCTCACCTTTCTTGGCATTAAATCTGTTAAATATTTACTTCCATTTTCATCAGTTTGAACTTCAGCAACTAACAAACGTACTGAATTAGTACCACAATCAATTGCTGCAACCCTTTTAGACATCATACCCCTTTTTATCTAACACTCGTTGTTCCAAAACTATATTCTGTTGCTTCATTTATCCCGATCTCAGGTGCAGAATTAGACAAATAACCTGATTCGGAAAACAATGCTACTAAATTCACCTTTGCTTCAGAATTGCCTTTGCTTGAATCAGACGCATCAGTCGCATTATCAATTACAATAAACGCTGCCGAATCATCATCTTTAGTCAATTGATCACGATTTAGACTTATTGGTTTTTTATCGCTAACTTTTACATCTTTTCCAAATAAGAAATCTCCATTTTTTGCATAAGCTGTATAGTGAACTCCTAATTCTGAACTAGAGCTACTTGAAATTATAACTTTTGCAGAACTATCTTCCCCGATTGCTAAAATTTCAGAACCCAAATCAACACGACCAGGTAAAAAAGTAAACTCCTGATCTCCACCAGAATTCTGACCCATAGTTAACTTTACAGAACTAATCAACTTCTCATCAGATTTACTCTTTAGGTCAGCAACCCAAATACCACTATCCAAAAATTTCAAATCCAGAGTAGATATTTTAGATTTTTTGACATCAATACTTTTTTTAACCTGATCTTCACCGCCAACTTTACTAAAAGTTATATCTACTGTTTCTGTATCTTTCTCCATATTTGGAACAAGAACATTCAAGACACCAGAAATATCTGAAGGATCATCTACTTGAATTCCTGAAATTTGCTCCGAACTAGCTAAGTCAGATCTAGAGACATAATCAAGACCCATTGGCGTTAATCCATCCAAGCTTCTTTGAAAAACAGTTGCCAAAACAGGCGCATAATTCGTTTGCACATGAATAGCTAAAACATCCTGATCTGCTGCTCCGCCAGTAAGTAATATACTATTTTCGCTATTTCCATTTACCCCAACTTGCCTATCTCCAATATACTTCATCGAACCATCATCAGCCAGCCCATTCTTATCCGGTTTATCACCCCAGACAGAAATATTAACTTCCGAACGGGCTGAACTAGAATTTAAAAGATGTAATTCAGTTGTATCTTCCTTCTGGTCTGTTGATCCACCAATAAACCAAAAATCAGTTCCAGACTGTGAACAATTTGAAACTGCCTGACCTTTTAAATCTCCATCAGGAGTTGAAGAAAACTTTGCTCCGACTGTAAACCCAAGTGTTTTATTTATCTCAGAATCAACAAAATGAGTTTCAAAAACCTGTGCATCCGTTTGTGTCCCGTATCCTGTTGTCAAATTAGTTGCGCTATTATCTGCTGTCTGAGAATATACTTTACCATTTTTCTTCGAATTAGTCAATCCAGATAATGAACTATTTGACACCTGACCTGCCGCAGCAGTATAAGTTCGAACATCTGTTTTAGATTTTGATGCTCCAAATTCTGAATCATTTGATAAATCTTTATCAACTTGCGGGGAGGCAAAACAAGCCACTTTTTGATTTAAAGACCTTACGCTTGCTGTAGTCTGGTTTTTACCACCAACCAAAGCTCCAGAAAGAGTCTTTGAAAATAAACGATTTGGCACAACTTCAAAGACTACGATTAGAGCTATTAGAGCTATTAGAGCTATAATTACAGAAGGTATTTTCGTTTTTCTTACTTCTTGATTAACCTCTTGTTTAGACCTCATAACGTATCACCTTCTTCGTCCCAATAGGTAAACTCAAATATATATACACTAGCAAAATTAAAATTAATATTATTGAATAAACAAATGTAAATGGTGAATAAATCGCATTGTGAAAGTTTGAATTATCCCAGATTATTTCTTGATCAGCACTATTAGAATTTGAATCGCCTATTCTCCAAAATGCACTTTCAGATCCTTCTATAATTCTAGTTGAATTAGATAAAGTATCTATTTGCTCAATAATTTTTACATGCGTTTGAGTTTGAACTGCCCCTTTAGCTACATAAATCCCGCCAATTCCTAACTCTTCAAGTTCATCAGTAACTTTAATATCAGGATTTGCCATTATTTGTTTTAAAATATCGCGTAATTTTGCATCAGATTCGGAGATACCTTTTGTTGCAGTAAGTAATCTAGCATAAACCGAATCGTTCACTATATCTGTAGACCGAGAATTCAAAATTGCATAATTAATTCCATTCTGATTATTTGGCTCACCTGCATTAATATATAGAATATGTGGATTTCCCGATTGATTAACTATTTTTTCTGCAACAGCAGGAACTAAATAATCTGATTCAACTCTTAATTTTCCAACTTCTTCTCCAGTAGAAGCACTAACACTTAACCAAGAATCAGAATTTGCTTCTTTTTCAACTCTGTCTCCTAAGACATTGCAATAAATTACACCTGTAACACCAACGACAACTAAAACAACTGCATAAATAACATAATTGACAATATGCGATTTAATAAATTCAACTCTTTGTTGTAAAAATACCAAAACAATTGCTAATAGAATAAAATATCCAAGCGAACGCAAAGGTGTCAAATCAGAAATTAATAAAGACCAAGATTTATACTTAAGATTTGTTAAAATAAAGATAATCTGGTAAAAATTAAAAACTATAACTGGAAAAATTCCAAACCAAAATCTTCTTGAAAAGAAACCTGCCACAACGAAAAATAATAAAACTGGCAATATTAATGTTGATGAACAAAGAGTATAAAGCGCACCGAAAAGTCCAGTTGCTATAAAATAATTTCGAAATGTTGGTCTTCCCAAATCAAAATCCGTTCTAGTCTTCTGCACTGAGCTTAAAGCAAAGTAGATAAATAAAGGTAAGAAAATAGCTCCTAACAAATTACCCAAATCGCCTTTTTGTAGACTCAAAGAAAAACTTGGAATAACTGCCCAAAAAACTGAAGCACAAACTCGGGCTGAATTATTTCTAGTGAATGCACCAGCAGCAACCCACATTGAAAGACCAGCTAAAATTAATGAAAAAACAATAACAAGAGAAATTGTCAATTTTACTGATCCAGTCAACAAAGTAATTATTGCAATTATCAATAACCACCCATTTGCAGGTGCAGCAACTCCGAAATTATAATTACTCCAATTTGATATTACAGCCTGCCAGACTCCTAACCGCCCTGCCGATGATGTTGTTAAGTCTTCAGCTATAAACATCCCAGATGGATTAGCCACAAATTGCATAATATTACTTGACAATTCAGCAATTGTCAAGATAACAAGCAATGCAACAGTTAAGGCCAAAGCTAAATAACGTTTTTGTTTAACGATTTTTAAATTTTGAGTTTGAAGCAAAGAGGGAGAAAAAGGTTCCCATATTTTTGCAGAAAGCTCCATTTTAAAATCTTTCTCAATAGATTGGACTTGCGCTGGGCCTGCAATTAAAGCGTTCAACGAAGATCGTTTCAAATGAACACTTTTAGAATTCTTAACTTTGACTTTGTTCCCTTTATTTTTTTTATCCAAATTACCAATATTCAAACGACTATTTATTATGCGCTTATGCGCAAGAGAGCGAATATGTGCAATTGATTTGAATGAAAAAAGACCAGATAGTGTTCCGCCCAAAACTCTTAAAGCGGCAGATCTTTCAGAATATGCTTGAATAATAGTCGATATAAATGCGCCAAAAAACAAACCTATCCAAACCGGAATTACTAAAAGTAAATTAATTGTTGCTAACCGGTAAATTGTCCTTGATCTATATACCCCATAAATATTTTGAACAAACCCTTCCTGCAATCTTTCAGGAGTGTCTAAAACATCATTCTTTACTTTTCCTAAATAACTTTTCATTTCATGACGCATAGAAGCATCACTTGCCACAACAACACGTTTAGAATTCAAATGAATACGTCTACAAAATTCTAAAGAGCTATCAAATCCGTCTAACTCTGAACTCAATCCTCCAAGCTCAGAGAAACAATCAATATTGACTAAAGCGCCATTCATAGACACTGCGAAAATATCTTCTATTGAATCATATTGTCTTTGATCAATTTCTGCATAACCAACATTTACAATTCTGCGTCCAGTTTTAGATATAGTATAGCCAACATTAATTAACTGATTAGTGTGTGGATCAATTTGTTTTGCGCCAACAACTCCAATATTATCTGATGTTGCACCTTCTGTAATTTCGGCAAATAATGTTTTGTCATCTGCTTCTGTATCATCATGCAAGAGCCAAATCCAATTTACCCAATTAGGTATTTCCCCCGAATTGATAAGAAAATTTATTGAATTCGAAAAATTCCATCTACTAGGCTTTTTTTGTTTAGCGTTTTTTTGTTGTGCCTGTATAGTATTATCATTTAATTTTACACGAATAAATTCAATTGGTAAGCTTAAGGATTGAATAGCTCCATGAACACCTTCTGAAATTTTATTTACAAACTCAACATCTTCATTCTTTTTAGGATCTGACACATCTACTAAAAAGAAAAATTCTGGTAAAAGAGTTTGATTAAGAACCGAATTAACAGCTTTACTTAAATTTTTATTTCTGCCATTTGTAACTAAAATAGCAGCAACTGCATTATTATCTGCCGAAACCATTAGCGCGCTTAAGACCAGATTTTGCCGACATTTTTCCTGAAGATGATAATCTTACAGCCTTCAAAGCTCTTCTTTCGCGCTCGGATTTTCCACCCCAGATTCCAAATCTCTCATCGTTTTTTAATGCCCACTCTAAACACTCTCCTTGGACAGGACAAACATTACAAACCCTCTTAGCATCACGATCACGAGTTACCCCGCCTTTTTCTGGGAAAAACGCCTCGGGATCAGTTTGAGAACATAAAGCTTCATATTGCCAAGATAGACCCTTATCCGCTTCAGCAACATCAAAAAGACTCCCGACTTTATCACGAAACTTTATAACATTTAAATCAGCCTCGTTTACGACAGAACCCCCTTCAAGGTTATTCTTTAAACTACTATCTGAATCACCGAACAAATTCCAAGCCATCTCTAATATTATACCTGACCCTCACTAAAATTTCACAAATAATGAGTTTATTTCTTTGAAATCCAACTAGGAACCTGTGCTTGTGTCTCAAATCTCATAAAAGGTAGTGATCCGTAATTTGACTGACAGCTATCGCTATAACTTACACCAGGATTTCCAAAACACTCTAAAGCTGGTTTTTGAACTTCATTCATAAAACGAACTAAAAACAATGCTATCTGAGCACGAGTAACTTTATTATTTGCATAAAATTTTCCATTATCCCCTTTTGCAACTCCTTTTTGATACGCCCAAGTAATAGCTTTTTGAAAACTCTTATCCATCCCTTGAATATCGCTTGGCATGTCAATTCGACTATTATTTAAATCAACTTCTGGTGAACCTTCAAAACGATACAAAAACATTATTAATTGTGCTCTCGTTAATTTATTTTCTGTACCAAATGATTTTTTCGTTAATCCTTTAGTAATTCCTGTTCCGCTTAACCAATTAATATCATCCTTTGCTATGTTTCCTTGAATATCATCAAATTTTTCTTTTGCTGAATCACCACCTCTAAGCGAATTATAATTATCAGGATCTGAACTCCCTGCAAAACGATGTAAAAATATCGCTGTTTGTGCTCTAGTTACATACCCGTTGGGGTCATATACTTGCGAATCTTTACCTATTGTTATGCTATTTTTATATAGTGTTGATATTTCAGATTGAGCTTGATTACCAGCAATATCTTTAAAAGGAACAATTCCACCAACTTTGTGATATCCTACAATACATTTTCCATTACTATCCAAATTTAAATATATTTTCTCACAATACTTTTGGCTTTCTTTGTATGTTGGAATTCTCATTCCTGTATAATCTCCCGCAACAAAAGCATATTTTGAGAATAGAGGTGATCCGGCTTTAGGACCATCTATTTCCTTATCTTTACTATAATCATAAGCATCGCTGAAATGTTTACCAAGATTAAATTGCAACGTTTCAGGAGCAATATATCTTGGATCATCAGGTGAAGAAGGAAATAATGGGTAAACCATAATATTTACAGTTCCATAACATTCATAAAATTTACCATATTTTCCTGTGTAATTCTTAATTTCTGCTGAAGTCGTTGTTGCAGAAAAGCTTTGAAATTTTGGATCTGGGCAATATGCTCCCTCTGCAGGATCTACAACAAGATACATCCAAGCAATTTTATCTGCTTGAGAGTAACGGTCCCATGAAATTGTAGTCACATCTTTAGCATAACTATCAACATGAACATTTTCAAGTTGAGGTAATTCAATACGGTTACCATCACCAGAACCTGCTTCAGCTCTCGCTATTTTTAAGTTTGTTAATGAAAATAGGCTTAAAACACACCCCAAACTTAGAAAAATTATTAATACTTTGCTAATTTTCTTTTCCATATTAACATTATAGATTTTGCAATATAAAATTAAAGGCTTAAATACACAAATCAGCCTTTAATTTACAATACCTACACAAAATTTACTAGTGAACCCAAAAATTTTATGATTTTAAATACAAAAAACCCGCCTGAATTTCAGACGGGTTAAATTTATATACTATTTATTTTTATTAACAAACTTTTTTACGCGCGGCAAAAGCACCAGCTAAAGCTAAAAGCATGAAACTTATTAACAAACCAGGATTAATACCTGTTTCAGCTAAAATACCAGAATCATCTTTAGCAGTATCTACTATTGACATCTTTCCATTCTTAGCCACGCTAACAGCAATATTCCCTAAATCAGTTCCATCCGCTTTTACAAGTGCCAAACGATGGTCTCCAGTTAGACCTAATTCAGCCAATTTTGCATAAACGCCTTTTAACGAATAAGACCCATCCGCATTTTCAAACGCTTTAAAGTTACCAACAAATTTAGCTTTTGAATAAGCCCACACTGCAACAATTTCTCCATTTTTTAACTTGCCTGCAGTATCACCAGTAATAACTAAATCTTTTCCATTTTTAGAAACGTTAATATCAAGATTAGGATTTACTAAGTCTTTTGAATCTTTTGCTTTTGGATTAGCAACAGGTTGATTCTCTAAAGAATTATCCGTACTTGTTTTATCATCATCAGGAACATTAGTTGAATTATCACTATTTGAGTTATCTGAATTGTCTCCTGAATTATCATTATTCTTTGAATTATCACTATTTGAGTTATCTGAGTTGTCTCCTGAATTATCTGGAGCCACTTCTTTACAATTTGGATCTGTAGCTGTCAAATTTTCAAGTCCTTTAATCTTGCACATTTCAACAGTTGGTTCTGTATTGTCATCAGGCACATCAGGCTTTGCAACTGTTGTTACATCAACAGTCACTCCTGTTATCCCATCTGCAATAAGGTCAGGTGTATTATATGTCTGCTTTGAATCTGCAGTCCAAATTTTCCAAGTATAAGACCCATCTTCATTTATAGAGCAATATCCATACTTATTGTCACCCTCTTTTGCTTGTGTTTGAGAATTTGTAACTGTTTTTACACAATCTGGTGCAACATAATCATTTTCTCCACCTTCGTTATAAACAGGGTTATTGTTCGTAGCATACGATGTTGACATTGCAGTTGACGCTGATGTTAAAGCAATTGTATAATCAGTTCCAGCAGTTAATCCTGTAACTTCAAATGAACCGGAACCGTAGTTACATGTTGCAGTTTGTCCATTTGATCCTGTATAGTCATCACAGTTCTTATAAGCCGTATAATTTTTTGTTTGAGCCTGTCCACCTTTAGGAGTTACTGTATATGTTCCAGTAACTTGTGTTCCAATCCCAGCTGATCCCATCAATTTAAAATCGACCACAACAGATGTTTGGGTTGGTGTTTCAGAAGTTAAAGTTAAATACTGGCTTAAATCAACCGCACTTGCTTTAGTTACATTTTGCATTGAGGCAACTAAAGCCACAACAACAAATGCAATGCCGGCAAGAAACCCGGCAAACCTAATATAATTATTTTTTGTCATTAATATCACTCCTTATGATAATGTTTTTTTGATTAAAAATTTGACCCCCGCCTTTTCAATCACTTACAATTATATTATTACATTATCTTTAAACCAAATAGTGTCATTTTAAGCATTTAACACAATTTAAATACTTAAAATTCACTTAATATTTACATAAGAAATGCGATAATACCAATTGTTATATGTTATGATATTAATTATTAAAAGATTTTATGATTTAAATACTACTATGAAATGTCCTAGAAAGTACGTCTAATTGTTGTTCTTTAGTTAATTTAACAAAATTCACAGCATAACCGGAAACCCTAATAGTTAAATGAGGATATTTTTCTGGATTTTTCATAGCATCTTCAAGTGTTTCTCTATTAAGAACATTAATATTTGCGTGATATAGACCTTCTCCAGAATATGCACCAAAGCCTGAATCCAAAATTCCAGTCAAATTCTTGATTTGTTCTTGTTCATCTGAACCAAGAGAATTTGGCGTTATAGTATTAGTCAACGAAATTCCATCTAAAGCATCTTCATAAGGGATTTTAGCCACAGAAAGCATAGAGGCAAGCATTCCGTGTGTATCCATTCCGTTTTCAGGGTTAGCTCCAGGAGCAAAAGGTGTTCCAGCTTCGTGTCCAGAAGGAAAAGCACCAGTCTTCTTTCCATAAACAACATTTGATGTAATTGTCAAAATTGATTGAGTTGGGATTGCATTACGATAAATCTTGAATGATCTGATAGTATCCATAATAAAATGAACAGTTTTTTTAGCTAGCTCATCCGCTCTATCATCATCATTCCCAAAAATTGGAAACTCGCCTTCCGTTCGATAGTCTATAACTAAACCATTTTCATTTCTAATTGGATAAACTTTAGCATACTTAACTGCTGAGAGAGAGTCGGCGACAATAGAAAGACCAGCTATCCCGCAACCGAGAGTTCTAACTATATTTTTATCAAGAAGTGCCATTTCTACGGCTTCATACGCATATTTATCATGCATATAATGAATAATATTTAATGCTTCAACATAAACTTCGGCTAGATATGCAACAGCTTTTTCAAAATGATCTCTAACCTCGTTATAGTCTAAAGGTTCTTTATCTTCATATTTTCCTGGTTCCAAAACTCCACCAGCAGCAGCCAAAGTTTCAGGAAAACTTCCCATAATAGGAGAAACAACATTCGGATCAAAAATTTGAGTTCCATCAACTTCGTCTTTACCTCCATTAATTCCGTAGAGAAAAGCTTTAGCTGCATTCATCCTAGCACCAAAGAATTGCATTTGCTTACCTACGCGCATAGGAGAAACGCAACAAGCAATGGCTGCATCATCACCCCATTTTTCCCGAATTTGTTTATCAGACTCATACTGAATTGAACTAGTTTCAATTGAAATTGCTGCACAAAAATCCTTATATGCCTGTGGTAATTTCTTATCCCAGAAAATAGTAATATTTGGCTCAGGGGCAGGTCCAAGATTGCGTAAAGTCTGTAGTAAACGATAAGAAGTTTTAGTAACCATATGACGTCCATCATCCCCAAATCCGGCATCTGACCAAGTTGCCCAGTAAGGATCACCAGAAAATATCTGATCATAATCTTCGGTCCGTAAAAATCGAACGATACGAAGCTTAATTACAATATTATCGATAATTTCTTGTGCTTCTTCTTCTGTCAAAGCTCCATTCTTCAAATCTCGTTCAAAATAAACATCAAAGAAAGCACTCAAACGTCCGAACGACATAGCAGCACCATCTTGACTTTTTACACTAGCTAGATAACCAAAATAAGTCCACTGAACTGCTTCTTTAGCATTCTGAGCAGGACGTGAAAGATCAAAACCATAAAAGTTACCAAGATTAATCAATTGTTTCAATGCTTTAATCTGTTCAGAATGTTCTTCTCTAAAACGAACCCAATCCTCACTAAATTCTTCACCAAGAACAGAATCTTTATCAATCTTTTTTTGCTCAATCAAATAGTTAATTCCATAAAGAGCAACGCGTCTATAATCACCTATGATCCTTCCACGACCATACGCATCTGGTAAGCCAGTTAAAATATGTGAATGTCTACAAGCCCTCACACGAGGTGTATAAACATCAAAAACTCCATCATTATGAGTTTTGCGATGTTTTGTATAAATTTCTTTGATAAAAGGATCAGGCTCTTTACCAGCTTCTTTAATTGCCGTCTCAACCATTCTCCAGCCACCACGAGGCATCATCCCTCTTTTTGTTGGAACATCAGTTTGAATGCCAACTATTACATCATCATTATCATTAATATATCCAGCAGGAAAAGTATCAATATCTAAAACAGTTTTAGTATCAACATCATAAACTCTTTTTTCTCTTTCAACTGCTAAATATTTTGAATCTAAAGTATTCCAAATATCCTTAGTTTTTTCAGTAGGACCAGCTAAAAATTCTGAATCACCATCATAAGGTGTGTAATTTTTTTGAATAAAATCACGCACATCAATTTCTTTTTGCCATTTACCATCTTTAAAACCAGCCCAAGCTTCAGCTTGAAATTCTTCAGTACTCATAATAATATTATACTATTTACTCTCGTTTAAAAATTATTTCCCTTCTGCGGAGCAGGCGGGATTTTCAAACTTGATATAGAGGCAGAAAAAACATGCCTCAA
>JAISHP010000110.1 GCA_031262545.1 Candidatus Ancillula hodotermitis
ATTAATGAAAAAACTGAACACTGAGCAAATTAGTGCTATTGTTAATGTTTCAAAAAAGCTAAGCAGTGATGATAAGATAAATCTACTTGGGGATTTTTTAGCAGGTGTGATAGATGGACAAGGTAAGCAATTATCAGAGTTGACAGATGAAGATATTGATAAATATATTGGAGCACTTCCTCTTTGGGATGGAATTAAAGAAAGAATCAATCAGTCTGGTGATGATAATTTGGTTGGTAAGTTAGATGATGTAGAAACTTTAGGCGATTTTATGAAATTCTTTGCAGATTTAAAACAGTCTGGCAATGCTGATTTGTTTTTTGACGTGTTAAATTCTGATAATTTGAAAGAATTGATTTTCGAAGGAATTACAAAAGCTTTGGTTAAGCCTAATCTTTATGAAGGACTAAAAGCTGCTTTCCCTGGTAAAATGCTAAAGAGAGTAACTCAGATAGCTAAAATGGGTTATGTATATAAACAAAATGACTATGCTTTACAACTTAATGTAGAAAGAGATGGTTATATTTTCTCTAATAATTCATTGTTGGACGCCTTGAATTACGCTATAGAGGTTTCAAAAACCAAAGAAAGAAAAGACATTGAGATATTACCGAGGTTGGCTGAAACTATAATAAATATTTACAATAAAGGACAAGCTAGTGGTAATTTAGCCGATGTAAATGCAGCTCTAGACTTGTTGGATAAGCTAAACTATATTATTATGAAACATGCTCAAATTATGGAAGAACCAATATCTTCTGATGAGATAGATTATATAAATTCAAAATTTTTAAATTCAACTGACGTTGACATTGATGGAATTTTCAATAATTATAATGAAGCGTTTGAACACATTGCAAAAATGAAAGAATTTTACAAAACGCAAGAAATTGAGATTAGCGTTTCAACAAAAAAAATAATATTTAAAGCCCTATCTGGCAATCAATCAGCTCAAAAACTATTGTCTGTTTATGATAATTTTGTTTCGAACGGTGTGACGGGTCAACTTCCAGAAAGTTGGGTAAATCAAATATTAGATAATAAAATAAGTGCGAATGATGTAGCGAACTTCTTTGATGGATATATTAGCAAATTTGGGAATTATGAGAATCTTACTGCACACGATATTGATATCTTCATACATATCCTTGATCGATTTGGAGATCGTTTGATAAATGCAATCAATTATGCTGTTGAATCTGGAGAAACGCAAGAAGGTAAACTGAATTTTAAACAGGTATTAGATAATTTGGCACACGTAATTAGTTACAACATTAATACTAAATTTAAACAACCATCAGATTTTGAAATAATTTTTGATTTAGAAATGGAGGGGTTGGCTAGAATAGATTTCGCATCCAATGAAATTTGGATGCATGCTGACTTAACATACCTTTTTGATTTTTCTATAACAATGAGCCGTGAGGGTATTTTTCCAAATTCAAAAGAAGAATTGTTGGATGATTGGGAATATTATAAGTCAAAGTGGTTAATTTATTTTGGATTTAATTTGACAGATGAGAAGGTTAATCAAGAGGTTGAGGAGGTAGCAAAGTTCTTACCTATTATAAGTATAAAATGGGGAGCAGGTACTATGCCTTTTAAAGAATATATTGATAAAGAATCAGGTTATGTAAAATTTTTAAGTTATGCCTACAAGAGTCAATATCGTTCTAAAATATTTCGTAATAGTGACGATTTAGAAAAACATTATATTGTTTTAAGAAATTGGTATTACGGCTTCATTGCTTCTGAGAATGCTGATTATACGGTATTGGATAAAATGACAAGTTTCTTTGATGATATCTTTTCTAAAATTCTCATTGGAGTCCCATTAGAAGAAGAATATTTAGACAAAACAATGTTTGACTTATCATATACTTTAGTAAAATATGGATATGTTCTAAAATCTCAAAATGGAGAAGTTGAAGGTGACTATCAATGGATCTTTAGGATTGTTAAGGCTGCGGAGAATAAAGCTGGTAATGCAGATAGTGCTCAATTTGAGAAATTTGCTAAAATGTTTGGGATTCTTAAAGAAAATTATTCACCAGAATCTATTAGTGACTTTCAACTTGATAATCAATTATTTATTTCTAAATTTGTTGATGCCGCCAAGAATGATCCAGAAACGGCTCAAAATATACTTGATTCAATAAAACAAGTTACAAGTCTAAATAAAATATTTGGAAACAGTGTTCAAACTGGTGATAAAACTAATATTGTTTGGGCTTGTCAATATTATGGGAAAATCATTAATTTGCTGCTTGGTTTTGATAAAATTTATGGTTTTCAAGATCAAGTTGAAAAAATTGATTTTTCTAAACTTCTTGATAGTCAATCTGCAAAGCTGAATGAATTTTTAGAAAACTTTGCAAGAAGTAAAGAAGGATCTTTTCTTCTATCAGGCGCTGACCCGAAAGATAGGGAAGAATATAAAAATAGAGACTATGCTATTGCTGAATTGTATTTCTATTATATTGTTTATACAGATCCAACATATTATGGTATTTCTGAAAATTCTAAAAGCCTTTTAATTGATCAAATGCTTCAAATGTATAGATTAGAGATGAGTTCTGGGTTGGATGAAGTCTTGAATTTTGAAGATTACAAATCTGCATTTGAGACCAAGAAAGTTGATGCTATTGGCAAAATTAAAGCAGAATATACTAGACATGCTGAGATGTATTTAGGTCTTGATGGTGTGGTAAATAGTTGCTCTGTAAGTGTGGCAGCTCCTGCTAGTGCAAACTTATTTAATTCAGCTGTTAATTCTGCTAAAAGCTTACTGTCTTCAGTTTTTGGTCTTTCTGTTAAAATGGCTGGAGCGGTAAGTGATGCTTGTAAAATTGGAGATACTGATAACGATGGTAAATTGACTAAAGATGAGTTAGATAATTTCAAGCATATCTTAGGACGTTTGCGTGTTGCTTTGGCTGAAGGTAAAATGTTTTTAGGAGAGGATTACACTCAAGATGATCTTTTCACTTTGTTTGAAGATATTGCTAAAGTTGAAGGATTAGAAAAGTTATTATCAACTAAGAATGAAGAAGGAGTTGAACAATTAGACCCTGCTAAATTAGCTAAATACCTACAGTTAACTAAAAATGGCGGATTAGATGAAAACTTAGCTAACTTTACAGGAGTTGACAGAATTATCTATTTATCATTAGTTATTGAAGATTATGC
>JAISHP010000161.1 GCA_031262545.1 Candidatus Ancillula hodotermitis
TTGCTCGATTTGATATAGTTGAGCAAGATATAAACGGAACAACAATTTTAGATTTAGATAAACTGCTTGATTATACAATAAATAATTTTTCAGATTTCTAAAAAAATTTATTGTTAATATAAAAATATCAAAATTATTAAGGAGAAATAAATGTCAAATTTTATGAATCAAATAAAAACAGAACTCCACACAGCAGAGAAAGCAAAACTTTCTTATACTGAAAATGGAGCACTCGGTTTCGCAAATACAGGTCATGCTCTTTTGGACATGAACTTTAAAGTTACTTCATATCGAAATCAGGACCCAAAGAAAGCAATAAAGGATTTTATTGACGCTTTTGCTGAAGACAGAAATCTTGCCGTAAAGTGGCTTTTCTTCGTTCGTGATGCTCGTGAGGGACTTGGTGAACGTGAATTATTTCGCTGGTGCTTTAATCACCTTATTTCAACAAATAAGAGTGATTATGCAGAAGCCCTAATTAAGGCAATTCCTGAATTTGGTCGGTTTGATGATTTGCTTGTTGCAATGAATACACAATATGAAGATATTGCTATTCATGTAATGAAGAAACAACTTGATGAAGACCTCGAAAACATGGCCGCTGGTAAACCTGTTTCACTTTGTGCAAAGTGGATGCCACGTGAAAATACTTCAAACAAATCCAGAATTGCTCTTGCTAAAAAAATTGCTACAGCATTTGGAATGAGCGCTAAGGAATATCGTAAGATGATTGCTGGCCTTAACAAATATTTGAAAACAGTAGAAGTGTTCGCATCAGCAAAAGATTGGAAGAAAATTGATTACAACAATGTTCCTTCACTTGCCAACTTGAAATACAAGAACGCGTTTATGAAGAATGATGCAACTCGCCGGCAAGAATATCTTGCTGCTCTTGAAAGAGGCGAAGCAAAAATAAATATGTCAGTGGGGTATCCACACGATATTGTTCATGCTTACATCAAAGGTAAAACAGGCGGTGGTTGGGGTTCACGTAATGTAACGTATGCAATTGATCCAACACTTGAAGCAGCATGGAAAGCATTGAAGAACATCGAACTTTCAAATACAATGGTTGTTGGTGATTCATCAGGTTCAATGGAAACAAAAGTTGGTGGCACAAGCGTAATGGCTCTTGAAGTTGCTCACGCACTTGGAATTTATTGCGCAGATCATAATAGTGGCGCCTTCAAAAATAAGATGATCACTTTTAGTGAGCATCCAAAATACCTTGAATGGAACGACAACGACACTTTAGCAACAAAACTTGGCATTGCTTTTTCACACAGTGAGGTGGCTAATACTAACATTGAAAAAGTGTTTGAACTTATTCTTGATACAGCAGTAAAAAATCATTGTGCGCAGGAAGATTTGCCAAAACAAATTTTGATTATATCAGATTGTGAATTTGATAGAATGACAAGTGGTAGAACAGATATTACACTGTTCAAGAGTATCGAAAAGAAATTTGCCGCTTATAATTATAAGCTCCCAAAATTATGCTTCTGGAATGTTTGTGGAAGAACTGGCACAGTTCCAGTTCAGCAAAGTGAAAATGGCGTAGCACTTGTATCAGGTTTCAGTGTAAACACATTAAAAATGATTCTATCTGATAAACTTGATCCTTATGAAGCATTAAAAGACACACTCAATAGTGAACGCTACAAAGACATAATTTGGGAATAAATGGAAAAACGAAGAATTGATGCATTCATTGAAACGCCCGTTGTAATAAACGGGCGGAAAATGATCAGACGAGATCCAATAGAATGTTACGAAATTATTGAAACTGAAGAAGAAAAGAATAAAGATAAGAAAAACTAAATAATAGACCGATACCGCAAAAAACTACAAAAAGTTAATTAAAGAATGGTTTTAATTTGTTGCTTTGGATTTTCACAACTTAAAAAGGAAAGTACACAGCGGTCTAGTTTTAAATTATCCATAGAAATATGAATATATAAAAAGATGGTTACAGCAAAAGTACATATCGAGTATTTGCTTTGAGAATTAAATTACTTTTAGCTTGCTAGAAGGACAATAAATACATAAAGCGTGAGGGTTGTTTCGTGTCTCAACCTCATTAAAAAGAGAAAGAGGAAGCCATCTTGTTTTTGCCTATTACGACGTATGGGCGTCCAGGTAGCTACTGCTGGTGGTTCGATTCCACCTTCACTGTGGACAGAGAAAAGGTTCGATTCCTTTAGTAGGCATTAGATTCTTACAGCAATTAATACTATCAATCTGTTAAATTGAATTAAGTAAATTACGAATCTAGTTTTAAATTGAAAATTTGTCCTCCCAGATAAATTGTTTAGACAGAAGCCAGCAATCGCAAACTCCAACGAATACTTAAAATGTTCAAAGCTGTTTGTATATTCAGTTTCAAAATATACGATCTGTCTAGTTTTAAGTTTAATAGATCGCCTATTGGCATTGGCGGTTTAATAATTTTGATTTAAGGCCCATGCAGCAACAAGCAAATAATCCCACCTACAAATTTTGGAATTAAAAAGCGGGCCTTGTTAATATACAAATATGGCAAATTATAACGAAAACTTTTATAAAACAGTAGAAAGTGTTAGCAACAATTCTGCTAAAGAATTTCTACCAATCGTCAAAAACATTCTTCCAAAATTGGAAACAGCGGTTGACTTCGGATGTGGAACAGGTGAATGGCTTTTTACAATGAAAAAGCTATACGGGACAAAAATTCATGGTTATGACGGAGATTATGCAAAAGGCACTCTCGTAATTGATAATTCAGAATTTACACCAATAAATTTTGAAATAACAATGCCTCCAGCACCAACTACTAAAGTTGACTTGGCAATGTCTGTTGAAGTAGCAGAGCATATTGATATCTCTCGTGCAAGAGATTTTGTCGATGCACTCTGCCAGCAATCTGACTATATTTTATTTGGTGCTGCAAGACCTAAACAAGGCGGCTTGCACCATGTCAATGAACAACCTCAATCTTACTGGGCAAATATGTTTATTGACAACGGATATACCCCTGTAGACCTCAGATTACAGGTTCTCTTTCTCAATAAAATTTCATATTTTTATCGCCAGAATACTCTCCTTTATGTCAAAGATATAAAAACAATAAATTATCCTGTTGACTGGTCCATTAAAGATCAATGGGGCGCTAAAGAATTCAAAAAGTTTGTAACAGCATTAAATAAATCAGCCCACCCTGGTGAAGAAGAATGAATATAAAGAAAAAACCTCTTTGCTGGCTTGCTATTTGTGAAGGAATGAAAAACAACACTCCAAAATATTTTACTTATTCTGGAGGTTGTTCACTTACCTTTGGATTGCGAATGTTTGGTTTATATCATCATGGACCTTTTGATTGGGTAATGCCCATAAAAGATAAAAACAGAAGAATTGATATGAAACAATTTCGCAAAGATCTCCTTGAAAAAAACTTTTCTAATACAAATAAAGGCGATATAAGATTACCACAAAAAATATGGTTTCCACACGAAGATATTGCTTTTGACAGCAAAGAAGTAAACAAAATTATAACTCGCCTCGACGACGTTGAAAAAAATAAACCGATTCCTGTTGGCATTGGAATAGAAGAAAATGCTATCCTTTACAAAATGCTTGAATTAGATGATCCTGTTGCTTTTAAGTGGTATTTTATTCATGTAATGAAAGATCAAATCGAGGAATTAAGATGATTACTCCTATAATAGTAAATTATAACCGTCCAGATCCTGATACTCTAAAACTTTTTCCAAACGCAATAGTTTGTACTGAGTGTGATTACGAAGTTCCGAACAAATTGGTTTATCCAGTAGAAACAGAGGGATCTGGATTGCCTGCTAAACTTAACTGGTTAGTAAGAAAATTTCCAGACCAGTGGGTTTTAATAATGGATGATGACTTCAAAGAAGTATTTGAGATCATCACTGTTAACCGCGAAATAAAAAGTGGACCAAGAAAAGGAAGTATTGGTGACATCAGAGAAAAACATTCGATAATGGGCGACAGATTTATTGAATTGTGTGAAAAAGCAATAAAAGACAATCCCAATGCTTGGGGGTTTGCTGATAATATTTATGCTTATGCTGGTACTTCAAAAACTGAATACTCTAATGCAACAACTATTCTTCAAGCCAGATTGTTAAACACTGGGATTCTACTAAAAAATGATCTAAACTATCCAAAAGAAAAAATTTCACAAGAAGACAATATTATTGTAATGGAAGCATATCTTAAAGGTTTACCAAAACCCGTAAGAATTAACAATATTACCCACTTAGTAGCGGATCCCTGCGCTAAAAAAATAAATAAAAACAGCCAGACAGTTATTCACCTTGACCATGATTTAACTAAAGATTATATCATATCTCATTACGGTGAAAAATATCTTTTCTATACTGATGGGGCACAATATCCCTGGAGTATAGACGTAGCAAAGTGGTTTGCTGATAATAAACCCAAACCGAAAGTGGGATTTTCTTTCGGATAACATATATTGCAGGCGGGATTACCCTGCCTTTTTTTATTTATTAAACTAAATAATATGAAAAATTATCTTGATATTATCACTTCTGTAGACACTTTAAGAGAAGCAAATATAAAAGCAATTAGACCTAATTTACCAGCAAAAATAGCAGATGCTATGAAAATAGAAGACCTGACTGAAGAAGAAAAAGATTTTCTTGCTAGTGGTGGGTGGTCTAGTGATCTTGATTCTTGGACTAAAGAAGATGCTAGAAAATATTACTCAAAACATTTTGAAGAACT
>JAISHP010000046.1 GCA_031262545.1 Candidatus Ancillula hodotermitis
GCAGCAGCTGGTGTGCAAGGTTCAGGATGGGCTGTTTTGGTTAAAGATGAACTTATTGATTCTTTGCAGATTTTGCAAGTTCATGATCATCAAGCTGAACTAGCTCTTAATTTAAAGCCAATTATTTTGTTAGATGTTTGGGAACACGCATATTATCTAGACTATTTAAATGTTCGTGCTGATTATATAAAAAATTGGTGGGAACTTGTTGATTGGGTAAACGCAGAAGCAAACTATTTGGCATAATTTGTTTGAAAATTTTATTTGCAAAAATTTTGATAGAACTCCTTACAGTTAAAAATGTATAATTATAGAGAAACAGGATGTGGAATCCTGTATAATTTAATACATTATGAATAGAAAAATTTTAGTAATTGGTGAAGCGTTAATTGATGACATTTTTGATAAATCTACAGAAGAAAAGGAACAAAAGGTTGGAGGATCGCCTTTAAATATAGCGGTCACAGCTTCAAGATTGGGAAGTTCAGTCCAGTTTCTTTCTTCATTTACGAATGATGATTTGGGCAAAAAAATCCAAAGACATTTAGAAGAAAGTAATGTAGAAATTTTAAATAATCCATGTTCGATTAAAAAGACTTCAGTTGCATATGCTACTTTAGATTTAAATCATAATTCTACTTATACTTTTGATCTGGATTATCAATTGCCAGAAAAAATTGAGAGTATAAAAGAAATTGATTTGAGTAAGATTAATTTAATTCATTTTGGTTCACTTTCAGCATATTTGTCAGAAACTTTTGAGGCAACGCGAAGATTTATTGAGTTCTCTCATAATTTGAAGGATACTTTAGTAAGTTTTGACCCGAATATTAGACCAGATATTATCCCAAATAAAGAAACTGTTAGAAAAATGACTGATCAATATTTGCCATTCGTTGATATTTTAAAAATGTCGGATGAAGACAAAGAGTGGATCTATGGGAATGATGATTTTCAAAAACCAGTTTTAACGGTAATTACACATGGAAGTGAAGGCGCTGAGGTTTATCTTTTTGGGGATAAATTAGGAATATTTCCTACCGAAAAAGTTAAAGTTGTTGACACAATAGGAGCTGGGGATAGCTTTATGGGAGCTTTGGTAAATAAAATTGCTGAAGCTGGAGACAAAATTTTACAAATTAAAAATGTTGATAAAATTAAAGAATATATTAATTTTGCAAATAAAGTCGCTGGAATTACAGTCTCAAGAGCAGGTGCTAACCCACCTTGGGCAAAAGAAATTCGATAAAACGTTTTCAATATTGTGCGATAATATATATATGAGTGAGAAGATTACCTATGCTGAGGCAGGAGTTGATATTGAAGCCGGAGATCGTGCAGTTGAATTAATGAAAGAATCGGTCTCAGCGACTTTAAATTCAAAAGTTGTTGAAGCTGCTGGTGGATTTGCAGGTTTAATTGATATTTCGGATCTAAGTGGAATTCGCCCAAATGGACAACCTATTACGCACCCAGTTCTTTCAACATCTACAGATGGTTGCGGGACAAAAGTGGCGATTGCTCAAGCGATTGATAAGCACGATACAGTTGGTCAAGATTTAGTTGGAATGGTCGTTGATGATATAGCTGTAACTGGCGCTAAACCATTAATGATGACAGACTATATCGCAACTGGAAAAGTCTATCCAGAAAGAATTGCTGATATTGTTCGAGGAGTGGCAGAGGGTTGTAAGTTAGCGGATACCGCTTTAGTTGGTGGAGAAACAGCGGAGCACCCAGGTCTACTTAAAGAAGACGAATATGATGTAGCTGGAGCAGCAACTGGAATAATAGATTATGAAGATTTGTTAGGACCTGACAGAGTAAATTCAGGAGATACTTTAATCGCAATTTCATCTTCAGGACTTCATTCAAATGGATTTTCGCTTGTCCGTAAAGTGTTTTCTTCAGCTGGGTGGGATTATTCAAAAATTGTGCCAGAGTTGGGATCTGGAGTTCAAGGCGGCTCAAACAATTTGAGTGAAAATCCAACTTTAGGCGAAGCTCTTTTAGTTCCAACTAGAATTTATTCAAAATGTTGTCTGGATATGGCAAAGATTGGCTTAGGAGAAGCTGTTAATACTTTTTCTCATGTAACAGGCGGTGGAATTGCTTCAAACTTGGCTCGTGTTCTACCTCAAGGGGTTGTTGGGGTTGTTGATAAGTCAACTTGGGAAATCCCTAATGTATTCAAAATGGTTTCTGAATTAGGCCAAGTCCCTCTTGATGATTTAGAAAAGACATTAAATCTTGGAATCGGCATGATTGCTGTTGTTGATAAGAAATATGCTAACGATTGTATTAGTTTATGTAAAAAATTTAATTTTAATGCTTGGACTTGCGGTTCTGTTTTGGCTCAAAGTGATTTTGAAAATCAATATTCTGGATACGACCAAAATCGTTTGGTCTCTGGAACAAAAGGTGTATCCGGCGGAAGTGCAATATTAATTTAGTTATGATGTAAATGAACTTTTCAAATCGTTTGCAGTTGTCAATTCAGCCTTTAGGGTCTGGTAAAACAAGTCAAATAGTCGATTTTCTTGTTGATCATTTTGAAGATAATGTTATCACATTAACTGCAAATAGATTTTTGGCTGATGATTTGCGAGATCAGGTTGCTAAAAAACTAGTAAATAAATTAGACAAAGATAAAGCGTATAAAAGTCCTGATATTCGCACTTTTCAATCTTTGATGTTAAATATTATTCAGGCTTGGGAGACAAAAAAAGACATTCCTGAAGATAAAAGAATTAGCTATCTTTCTGGTCCTGAGCAATCTGAATGTTTAACTACAGTTGCAAAGGAAGTTCTTCCAGAACCATTATTTAACAATTTCCCGATTGAAGAGTTGAGAAATCTTGTTTATGTTGTTAATGAATTAGATATAACGGTTGAAGAAATTAAAAAATGGGCCAAAGAAAAGGACATTGATATTTGGGAGCTTTGTGCTGAAATTTACGAAAAATACGTTGAAAAATTAAAAAATGAAAACAAAGTAGACAATTCTAGAATGGGCTATCTCGCTCAGCACTATTTAGCAGATTTAAAAGAATTATTACCTGATCTAATAATTATTGATGACTTAAATGAATTAAGTCCAAGTGTTATGCGATTTGTAGATTGGTGTTTAAGCAATACTGATATTAAATTTTGGCTTTCTCTGAATATAGAAGGCACAACCCAAACTTATCGGGGAAATTCAATTGAATGGGTTAGAGAATGGTTGAGAAATAAAGGTGAAAGGATTGAGCTAAATCAGCTAGAAAATGCAAAAGAAAATATAAAAGCATATATTTTTCAAAGCGAATTTGACCAATATCAATTTGTTGTGTCGCAAGTAACTGATTTATTAGTTCATAATTCAGATTTAAATTATGATGACTTTGCGGTAATTGCTCA
>JAISHP010000081.1 GCA_031262545.1 Candidatus Ancillula hodotermitis
ATTTCAATCCTGTCTGATCAGAAGCTGTTAAAGTAAAAGTTGCGCCATCCAATGGGCTCAACCCGATAGCTTCTTCCTCATACTTAGTAAATTTCAAATCAAAAGATATATTCATTGTCAAATTGTAAAAATAGTAATTGAACTGATCGTAAGAACTTGGCAAAGTATCAACCTGCTCTGTCCAAGTTTGAGTATCATTATAATCTGCAGTCGCATTATAAACTTTTTGGCAATCTGGCCCCATTAGACTTACTGTGCAGTCACTAGGCGTAACTCGAATCGGATGAACAACAGAATCTAAATTTAGCACATCTCCTAAAATATTAATCGCACCAGGATTTTGAACAGTGAATATTTGTTGAACACCATCAACAACCGCAAATGAAGTCCATGAAGAACGCAAACGATATCCATTTGGTGCAGAAACTTCTGTCAAAATATACGCCTTGGTTTCATCCATAACATATTCGCTAATTGAAGGATAATTAGCATCAACTTTATTAGTATTATTCAAAGTTCCATCAGCTCCTGTTACACCTGTTGCTACCAAAACTTTCTGCGTATCTGCAGCACAAGTAGATAGTGCTCCATAATAATAATTATGTAGAGATGTAGCATAAGTTTGATCAGGTGCGTTTTTTACATCACTTTCAACTGATGAAACATATGCTCCAAGTTGTCCTGATGCCTCATCATATCCACTCCGCTTACCATACCAAGCTCCTTCTAATTTAGGATCAGAATAAACATATTTTGGTGAACACTCATATAAATCAAAACTCGCTCCAGAAAGTTGAGAAGTGAAATCTGAAGAATCAACCTTTGTTAAGTTCAATTTCATTCCATAAGAATTGTAAAATGAATCTGATTTGACCGTGTAAGTTCTAACAAAATTATCAACAGCTACTGAAACATTACTTGTCGAATTAACATCATAAGTATGAAGCGGGTTTACCTTAGATAGATCAACGCTCAATCCTTTACTAGTTTTCCAAATCTTAAATATAGGAGAATGTTCATTATTGGAATCTAGACCGCTTGAAGCAGAAATACAAATAATATATTCATTTTCATTAACCAACATATTAACAGGTGTTGAACTTTCAGCTACGCGATAACATACACTATCTTGGTTTTGCATATTAGCAGCCAAATTATCAAAAATTACTTCCCCAGTCGATTCTGTTAAATTGTCAGCAATTAATCCTCCATTACTTTTTGCTGTATCAATCATTCCATCACTATTATTTGCGTAATACAATCTAAAATGCACATTTTCTAAAGGTGTATCTTTTGTTGGTACATCACCAGATACAGGTGAAACATTACTTGCACCCACTGTTTCATATGCTGTATGCCAAGTTTGTCCATTTGCCTTACAATCAGCCTCATTATTATATTGTTGATCAGAGCATTTTTCTTCGGTTGTTCCGCCATTTGTTGAAGGAGCTATATTTTGATTTGGGTCGCCTTTATCAACCCCTGAATTTTTTGGCATATTATAACCTTGAGCTCCAACCTTTGTCTGATTAACTTTAGTTAACTCTCTTAAATATTTTGAAAATGATATATTATATTTATTTCGATAATTTTCCACAGTATAAGTATATAATGAAACTGAATCAACTAATTTCCAATCAGTTATCTTCATAGAAGTATCAGCTAAAATATTACCATTATTATCAAAATGAGTAACATGAGATGAATTAGCGCTAATTTTTGAAGCATTATAATCATATCCAATTATCCAATATCCACCAGCACCTGAAAAACCGACAGGAACTTCAGTTTCAACTAATTTATAAGAATAAGCAGCTTGCAAATTCTGATCGCTCAATTTATTTCCAGATGCTTGATTTTCAATATACATTTCACCATCTGTTCCAACTATCAAATGATCAAAAACAGTTACTGGTGTTTGTGCACAATCACCTTCTGCATTTAAATCTGAAGCACCATCTGCATTTATATCTGGACATTCATAAAGGTCAAATTTTGCACCTGGAATTTCTAAACTAGTACTAGAATCAATTTTCTTTATATCCATACGAACGTAATGAATATTAATTAAATCTGCTCCAATTTCAGCATTATATCTAACACCACTTTTAATTTCGTACCCTAAATCTTGACCTGTAACAGAAACATTACCTTCAGATTCAGCAAACTTTTCATCTCTCGTAAAATTATTACCAGGCTTTTGAGCAATAGAATTTTTCACCTCAAAATAAGTAAGTTGTGGAACCTCTCCACCATAAATTTGCACTAAATATTGTTTACTATCAACAATATAACCATTTGGAGCCGAAATCTCTTTCAATAAGTAATACCCATCTGGTAAATCAGGGAAAATTATTTTACCTTTATTTGAGCTAATCTCTACCACACCGTCGCCACAAGGTTCTTGAACTTCAGTTCCTGAACAACTTGTTGCCTGATACGTTTTAGCATTATCTCCTGTTACTGTTGAAACAATTCCTGATTGACTATCATAATTAACTTTTATCAAGTCAAATTTAGCTCCAGATAATGGCATATTTAAATCATTTTTCTTAGTAAATTCAATTGTCGTTTTTTCTTCTTGATTAGGGAGATTAACATTTAATTTCCCGAGTGAAGTTCCAAGATTATCAACCCAAAATCCTCCATTATCTTCACAATCTTGTTGATTATTATAATCTGATAATGTACATGCTGTTTTACGTTCAACTTGATTCCAAACAACATTAGTATTAAATACCGAGTCAATTTCATATTTTTTATCTGCATCGGACCAGTACCAACGATAAATTTTAGCCGATCCATTATCAGGAGTAACTCCTTTTGTTCCTCCATCAACAAAATGAATAATAAAATAGTCAGGATGGTCAATATTCGATAGTTTATGTCCAGATGGAGATTCAGTTTCTATTAACATATATGTAGTTCCTGTCAAAAATTTGTAATCAGAAAAAGGAATATTCCCTGCCGACACTAATTTACCATTACCAGATTGTGATATATATGTATCTAAATCATCAATTTTTTGATCCTGATTTACATCAACTTGAGTGTAAGTTGGATTGCCTGTACAAACACCTACCTGATTTTTTGCATAACCAGCGCACGTATAAAGTTTGAATTTTGCACCCTCTAATTTCCAATCTGAATTATTAGAATTTTGCTTTGTGATGTCAATATTAAAATATTGCTCATTGATAAATAGATTTAGTGCATCATTTGATTTGCTATAGTCATAAAGAAGGTATTTTGTTCCATCACTATCTGTCTGCAAAGATGCTAAATTTAAACCCCCATAATTTATCCAGCCACCTGGCGTTGGAGAATGAACGTAAGAACCAATAAGTGTATAGAGTATCTCACCTGTATGCCCTGAACAATCTATAGTAACATATGTTGTTCCCGAATACCCATATTCTGGAGTCATAGGCAAATATGTTGCACCATCTTGTTGAACAAATGGCTCACCGTCTTGATCAGTCAACAATGTTCCAGCCCCTTCTCCAGAAGAGCAATAATGAGTGACTGAATTGATTAAAGCCGTTGTCCCATCACTATTTTGATAGCCAAGCGGTGGATCCACTTCATTAAATCTATAAAAAACATCAGGGGAAAGATAATTATCCAGATCAACGTAACCATCACTCTTTGAGGCTGACAAATAATGAACACCATCAGCTTTATCATTTCTTCCATAATTTGCTTGATATGAGCCAGTATTATCTGTATAACTCATAGGCTCAGGACGTCCATCTTGTTCAACTACTTCAAAAGTTGCACCAGGAACAACATAGCCAAAGGTGTCTTGTTTCTTCGTCCTCACTTTCATCTTAATTGGATCATTACCAATATCCCAATTTGCCATTCCAAAATAGTCTTTAGTTGTCTCAGTCCACAAATAATGTCCATATTTATCG
>JAISHP010000133.1 GCA_031262545.1 Candidatus Ancillula hodotermitis
AGTGAAGTAATCTAATCTTTTGATTTTCTCTTGGTCTGTGGTGGTTGGCGGGGTTCCTCGTTCCAGAAGTCATCTGAAGTGTTAGCAAAAACAGTTCGAATTAACTCGCTGAAGCGGACATTTTAGGTAGGTCGCTCTATCCTAGCTGAGCTGCTCAGCTGGCGATCAGTTTGTTACCTGTTCAATTCGTAAACTCATTTCACAGACAAACGGCTTCGCGACGGACTTCTAATCCGTAGGTCGGTTGGGTCTGCAAACCTTTGAGCTCATAAAGAATTTATTCTATTTTTAATTGTTGACCTCCTACTATTATATCGTATTCTAGAGGTGTCAATTTTTTAGAAAATTTGCAAATTAAATACAATAGTGTTATACTATTCATACATAGTTAATGCGTTTTTAGAAAGGTAGTTATGGCAACAATTAGTGTTAGAGTAGATGATGAGTTAAAAGATAGTGTTGAGAGAGTATTTGCTGGTATTGGTTTATCGGCGGCTGCTGCCACAAGTGTATTTTACCATCAAGTGGTTAATTATGGCAGAATTCCATTTGAATTAATTTCTACCCCCAGTGATACTGAATATCTATCAAGCATTCCTCATATGGAAAAATCAATAGTTGATGGTATGAAAGTGCCTGCTAGCAAATTGCATTCTGAAAGTGAGTTGCCTTGGTAGATAATTATGAATTAAGGTTTACTGACTTAGCATTAAAAGATGCTCATAAAATCAAACGAGCAGGTTTAGAGAAAAAAGTTCAGCAACTGCTTGATGTGATTAGAGTGAACCCATATCAAACACCACCTAGATATGAAAGACTAGTCGGCAATCTAAAAGGTGCTTATTCGAGAAGAATCAACCTTAAGCATAGATTAGTTTATTCAGTTGACGAAAATGAACACTTTGTCCGCGTATTAAGAATGTGGTCACATTACGGTGATAACTAAACTAAACTCGCCTGCCCCGAGGTTCGGGGGGCGGGGCAGGCGTTAGCTGCCAAAATCTTCGATTTTGTCCATCTTGTGCGCAAAATGCGCACACATCAGCATTGCGTGGCAATTCCTCTTATTCAGTCAGTCTAGCACCCCTACACTTGCTTGGTGGGACTGTTTTTCCAAATCTGAGCAGTGGTATCTTCCAAATGTCAGAGTATTCATTCTTAAACATTTGGTTTATCTGATATTTACTGAGAAATGAACAATATTTTCTAAGGGGACAATAGAAAATAAAAATCATTTAAGAATAGATTATTTATGAGCTCAAAGGTTTGCAGACCCCCCCATTTAATCAAACATTGCTTTACTGCGGCGTTTGCGCATATTAACAATAGAGAAGCGGTGGGATTCGTCTCTGAGTTGTTGAAGTAGATATAATCCAAGAGAGTCACGAGGGAAGATGATTGGGTAATCTTCATTTGGGATCCATACTTCTTCTAGCCTCTTTGCAAGAGAACAAACTTGAATTTTATTTTGAAAGCCCATATCACAAATTGCTTTATAAGCAGCATTGACTTGAGGCTGTCCTCCATCCATTATTAGCAAATCGGGATCATAGGCAAATTTCTTATTATTCTGATCTATTTTTTGTTTGTCTTGGTTAGTTTTGCTCCTATTATTTTTTATATCATCTAAAATATATTGCTTAGCAGTAGCCTTTTCTATATCAAAACCATTAACGTATGATAGTCTTCTACAAATTACTTCATAAATTGCTGCAGTATCATCAGGAACACCCTCACCCTTTGATCCTTTTAGATTAAAAAGTCTATAATATTCTTTTTTGACTAGACCTTCTTCAAAAACAACCATAGAAGCGGTTTGAAAATTACCCAAAGTGTGAGAAACGTCATAACATTCCATTCGCATCGGAGGCTTATTCATCTCGAGAGCTTCTCTTACTTCTTCAATCGCTTGGGTTCTGCTTGTCAAATCAGTTGCTCTACGTTTTTTGGCCTTTTCAAGATTATGTTTTGCGTTATCATTAGCTTTTTCAAGAAGACTTCTTTTGTCGCCCCTTTGTCCAACGTGGACATCGATATTTGTTCCTCTAATTCCTTCAAGCAGGTCTATTATTGGTTTTTCTGGTAAACTTGGAACAACTATTTCTGGTGGAATATCTAATTTTTCTTGAATATACATCTGGGCTAGAATATTTTCGACAAGATTTTCATTACCTTCAGTTATCCAGATTTTTTCACCAATTATGGCACCTTTACGAATAAAGAAAATATGCACACCCGCTTCAATTTCGTCTTCATTGACCCCTATCACATCTAGGTTAGCGTTCTGATCTAATTCTGCTGAATTCTTAGTTGCCACAATTTCGATGGCTTCAATTTGATCACGAATTTCTGCAGCTTTCTCATATTCCATATTTTCGGAAAAATTTTTCATTTTTTGCTTAAGATCATTTTTTAAAGAAGAGATATCACCTTTTAAAAAACGTTGAATTTTATCAATAGCTTCTTCGTGTTTTTGGTCTAACTCTTTATTTATGCAAGGTGCCATACACTTATCTATATATCCTAGCAAGCAAGGGCGACCTTGACGCTCTGCTCCTTTGAAGACACCAGGTGAACAGGTTCTAAATTGATAAGTCTTTTGGAGGATTTCAAAAGTTGAGTGGATAGCCCAAGCTTGTGGGTAAGGTCCAAAATATTTTGATTTCTTTTTCTTCTTTTCACGCGTAATATGTACTCTTGAAACTGGGGTAGATCGCCCAAAAGTATTAGAATTATCAATTGCGAGATACGGATAACTTTTATCATCATTTCTGAAGATAACATTAAAACGAGGATTGAATTGATGGATCCAAGAATACTCAAGAGTTAGAGCTTCAATTTCATTTGAAACAACAGTCCATTCTAAGCTACGAGCTGTTTTGACCATACGCTGAATTCTGGGTGGAAGTCTGTTATATTGAAAATATGAGGTTAAACGATTGCGAAGATTTTTGGCTTTTCCAACGTAAATTACTCTTCCGTTTTCATCGCGCCACTTATAAACACCAGGATCTTTAGGTATATCACCAGTTTTTGGTCGCCAAGAAAGAATATCTTCATTCACAATAATATTATACTTTTATTTAACTCAATTGTTTCAACCGTTTACTCAAAAGAAATTTTTTAATTTAAGCCTTTTTTTATTGTGTATAGCAAGTATTATTTCTTTTTTTGTAAAAATATATTTTATATATTTATATAGATTTTTTATTTTTAAATATAATAGAAAAAGGGGTTTTATGTTTATGAAATTAGTAAAATAAGAAGGTGATAAAAATGAAATATATGGTAAAGCAAAAATTAAAAAATAGTATAATTGGTATATGCTGTTTGGCGTTGGTATTAGGGGTGTCTTTATTGTCGCTAACTGTTGGGGTGATACCAAATAGTAAATTGATAAAGGCTAACGCTTCTATATCGGGAGAATGCGGAAGTAGTTCTGACTTAAATTATATGAGTTCATCGATGCCTGATACTGATACTGTGTCATGGGCTGGGCAAACTTGGGATATTATCGGATATAATACAGGATCTAAAAAATTAGGAGTCGCTAATGAAGATGGATCAGTCCCTAGTGTTACTCTACTTTTGGATAAATCTAGTTTGGATAAACAATATAATACAGTTTATAGTTCTTCCGAAGACAAAGAATATTCAAGCTCAGACCTTAAAACAGCTATTGATAATTATTATCAAAATGCATTAGTTGGAGATAAAAGTGATATTTTAGCAAGAACAATTAAAGGTGGCTCCGCAGATGGTGATTCTATCGACTATATGGGAGATAAAGTTTATGGAAGTGATAGTTCTCAATATCTTTGGCCACTATCTTTTTCTGAAATTAGTTTAATTAAATCTTCAGTAAGGTCTTTTCATAAAGATTCAAGCTCATATGCAAGTTACTGGACGAGATCGGGGGATTTAAGTACTCCAGGATCAACTTCAAAAAATCGCCAAATGAAGGTTGGCTCTGATGGAGTTATATCATATGGTGATTTGGATAGTGCTTCAGGAGTAAGACCAGCTTTGTATATAAAACTTTCTGCTTTATCAGGCTCTTTGCCAAGTTTGCAAGATAAAATAGCTGATAATTCTGTAAAACTTGGAGCTTGTCCTAAAACTCCTCAAATTACAACAGGAGATTATACTTGGGATATTATTGGATATAATAATGTATCTAAGGATGGAGTTGCTACCGGTAAATTTGGAGCAAATACGGAAAGTGCAGATTCAGCAACTCTTTTACTTTCATTAGATTCTGTAAAAAAATTTGAATTTATGCAAAGAGACGGAAAGATTTACCAGTCAGGAAAAACTATAGGTATGTATAGCAGTTATATAACTCAGTCAAATAAATACGCTGATTCAGATTTGTTAAAAGGAATGAATTATGCGTATTCTCAGGCTAGTTCAGCGTTATCTTCAGCTAATTTAACACCATTGCCACGAACGCTAATTGGTGGATCTGATAATTATACTACAACCGGTTATGATGAAAATCATATTGCTGGAGATAGTGTGAAAGATGCAAATTTTTGGCCTCTTTCTGTAGCTGAAGCGAATTCTATGAACCAGCAGTCAAGATTTTTTGGAGAATCTTCATGGCTTCGTTCTCCAGGTTCAGATTATCGATCGGTGGCGCTATTGATAAATAGTTCCGTTTATCTCGGTAATATTTTCGAAGCAAGTATTGACTTAAACGGTACTGTTACAAAATATGATGATTACTCATTACGTCCAGCTTTTCAGACAAAATTAACTTCAGCAGTAATTGATAAGATTAAAGAAGTGGTAAATCAACCTGGTGGATCAGAATATTATGATCCTCAAGGAGTTGATGTTGATGATGAGTCAGGATCAGGTTCTGATTCTAAATCAGGAGATGATTCTGGTTCGGGAGACAATCCAACATCAGGGACAGATGATGCAAGTAACACTGATCAAATAACTTGTTCTTCTACGAAGCATGTTTATGGAAAATCTTGTGTAGATAATGTTCCGACTAATCTTTCTTTAAATGAGGATGATGTAACTTTAACGACTTCTGAAAAAGAAAGACAAACTTATCAACTGAAAAGTGTTGTTAAATCTTCACAAGGAAAGCTGTCAACTGAGGAAAATAGAATTAAGTATATTTCATCTAATTCTAAAATCGCTAAAGTTTCTGCATCGGGGAAAATAACAGGTCTTAGAGTTGGGACTGATATAGTTACAATAAAAACAATAAATAATAAAATTGCAAAATGCCATGTGGTAGTTAAACTTCCTCAAAAATTTCAATATAAGAAAGACTTCAAGGATATTAAAAGGCAAAATTCTGAGTTCCAAGGATATATTAAGTGGATGTATAATTTTGGAGTAACTAAAGGAACTACAAATTCAACATTCTCTCCTAATAATCCAGTTCGAAGAGATCAAATGGCTATGTTTATATTCCGTTTAATTGGCTCTCCTGATTACTCAACTAAACATAAAGCCTTTAAAGATGTAAAGAAGGCTGATGAATCATATAAGTCTGTAATGTGGCTTGTGAATGAGACTGTAACTAAAGGGACAGATTCAAAGCATTATTCACCAAAAGATTCTGTAACACGTATGCAAATGGCTTTGTTTATGTATCGTCTTGCAAAATCAAATGGAATTGATGTTAAAACAGGTGTTACGACTAAAAACACTTATCATGTTAAAGATTGGAATAAAAATTGGGATAATGAGTATAAATCTGCAGTTAATTGGCTTTTGAAAACTAAGGTTTCAACTCAACGAAATACTACTTATTGGCCTAGTAAATCTGTAACAAGAGCTCAAATGGCAGCGTTTATGAATAGACTTTATAATAATGTTCTAATTAAATAATTTATAAAAATCAATAAGTGACTAAAAAGGCCCGCTCTAAATATATTTTAAAGTATATTTCATGAGTGGGCTTTTTGTTATATAAGATAATTTATTTGTTAAAAGGTATAATATAGGAAAGGGTGCTACAAGAGTGGCTGAGATAAGACCTTTGAACTTGATCTGGGTAATTCCAGCGGAAGGAATTTTAAAATGTCTGTAGAAAATCTAGCAGATTCATTTGTAATAAAGTTTAGTGAAGTTGCGCTAAATTATGAATCTGAAGTTATATTGTCTGATGTTAATCTTGAAATAAAAAAAGAAGATTCAGTTTCAATTATTGGGCGTTCAGGGACAGGGAAGTCAACATTGCTCAGATCTATAGTTGGTGAAATTAAACCCTCGGTGGGAGATATTTCTTCTCGAGGAAAGGTTTCTTTTGTTTTTCAGGAGCCGACTTTGGTTCCTTGGTTGACTGTTGCTGAAAATATTAAGATTGTTCAATCAAGCAAAAAAAATCTGGATATAGATAGAATTCTTTTTGAAGTTGGACTTGAAGGATTTAGAAATCGCTATCCAAACAGTCTTTCTGGGGGGCAAAAAAGCCGTGTTGGACTTGCTAGAGCTCTGGCTGTTAAGCCTGATATTTTGTTAATGGATGAACCTTTTTCAAGTTTAGATGCTTTGACTAGATTAGAGATGCAAAATTTGGAAAAAAATCTTCAAAAAGAACATAAATGGACTTCTTTGATCGTGACGCATGATATTGAAGAAGCTCTTACAATGTCTAAAAGGGTGATTGTCGTAAAAAATGGAACTTGCTTTGAGTTGGAGGGAAATTTGACAGAAGAAGTTTTGAAGGATGAATTGGGGGTAAAATAATGCGTAAGATTATGTATAGAATTTCACCCTTTATTTTAATTTTCTTCTTATTGATTATCTGGCAAACCGTTTGCTCGGTTGGTGCTGTTTCTCAATTTATTCTTCCTTCACCTTTGAGTATTATTAAAGCACTAATTGCTGATTGGAAGGTTTTGTTTAGTGCGGCACAGACAACATTATTAGAAACCGGACTTGGGATATTAATTAGTATTATTTTATCGTATTTTTCGGCTTTTATTATGGATAAATTTAAGCTTTTTGAAAGAGCGTATTCTCCTATTGTAACATTAACTCAAACAATTCCGACTGTTGCAATCGCGCCTTTATTGGTTCTTTGGATGGGATTTGGAATTGCTCCGAAAGTCGTTTTGGTTGTTGTTGTTTGTTATTTTCCCATTACAGTATCTTTATTAAAAGGATTTAAAGAATCAGGCAAAAAATATAAACTACTTGAAAAAGTTTTTGGACTTTCGAAAAGAGTAATCTTTTGGCAGATTAAAGTTAAGGGGTCACTAAAGTATTTATTTGTCGGGTTAAAAATAGCTCTTAGCTATGCAATTGTCTCAGCGGTTGTTGCTGAATGGTTAGGTGGGGATTCTGGACTCGGTGTTTATATGATGAGAGTTCGCAAGAATTATAGCTACGATAAGATGTTTGCTGTGATTTTCTTAATTACTATTTTGAGTTTACTTTTATTATTCTTCGTTTCAATTTTGGAAAAAATATGCTTGCGGTGGGAAACAGCAACTAGCTCTAGGCAATTTAAACAGCTAAGGCATTATAAGAAAATTAAAAATAGTTTTATTGTGATTGTGATAATTATTTTGAGCTTAACTGGTTGGAATATTTTTACTAAAAATAATTTGGAATCAAAGCAAAATCAAAATTTAGAAAAAGTGACATTAATTTTAGACTGGACACCAAATACCAATCATTCCGGAATTTATTTGGCTTTAAACAAGGGTTATTATCAAGAATCTGGAATTGATTTAGAGATCCAACAGCCACCGGAAGATGGAGCAACCCCTCTTGTCGGAAGTGGGAAATCTGATTTTGGGATTGATTATCAAGATTATCTTGGTTCTGCTTTAGCTCAAGGAACACCAGTTACAGCTGTAGGGACGATTACCCAAAATAATACTAGTTGTTTGATATCTCTGAAAGAGAAGAATATCACACGTCCAAGAGATTTAGAAGGCAAGCGTCTAGCTTGGGATGGGTACGATATGTCTAAAGCTGAGATTTCATATATGGTAAAAAAAGATGGAGGTGATCCAAATAAAATAATTTGGGTAGATTTTATGACAGAAAATATCGTTGCTTCTTTAAAAATGGATAATATTGATGTCGTTTCTGGTGTCTATTGGGGCTGGGAAGGAATTCAGGCTGAATTAGCTGGATTGCAAGTAAATAGTATTAATTTTAAAGATTATAATGCGGGATTAAATGTTTATAGTCCAATTTTTATAGTGAATAATCAGTTTCTGGCAAATAAAAAATCTTTGGCTAAGAAGTTTATGCAAGTAACAAAAAGAGGCTATCAAGAAGCTGCGAAAAATCCAACTGAAGCTGTAGATTCTTTATTGAAATACGCACCAGAATTGGATGGTGAATTAACTCGAAAAAGTCAGGAATATTTATCTGAGCAATATCTTGATAAAAATGGTAATTGGGGATTGTTTGATAATAAACGCTGGGATTTCGTTTATTCATATTTGTATTCTGAAAAATTACTACCAAAGAAAATCGAAAGCAACAGTTCTATGACAAACTCTTTACTTGAAGAGGGCGTGCGGATTAAATCCCATACATTTTTGAATCCTTAAAGAAAGGATGAAAAAAATGGACAACAGACTTGTTGACCCAAAAATAAAGAATAGAGCTTTGAATTATTTATTCAAGCA
>JAISHP010000145.1 GCA_031262545.1 Candidatus Ancillula hodotermitis
TGAAGTTTTCTTTCATCTGCCAATCTTTCTTTATATAACGCAATGACCTCATCAGAATTAAAATGAGGAACTTCAACATTCAACCTCTCTCCAACTGTTAGATAACGAACGTAAGCTGAAATCTTGGTATTAAGCCTATCAATAAAAGACTGAACTTGTGCAATATAAGATTCACAAAAAGTAATTTTTTCACGAATCCTCGTTTCAATCAATTGTTGAATATTTTCAATTTGGCTAATCAAATTACTATGACCAAACCTATTGGCTCCTGGCTGAATTTGATTTTGAAATTCTATTAGTTTTAATTCAAAAACTGAAAACTGCTCATCAAGAGAATTTTGAAATCTATCCAAAGTTGGGTAAAATTCTTCAATCTCTTTTCTTCTAATAGCAGCTATATAGCCATCTGTTAAGAATCTAATATATGGTGTATCAATTCTGAGGTTATCACCATCGAAAGCGCTACCAAAAGATTTTTCCCAAGCAGGTTTATCCAAATCAGCATGAGCCTTAACCTCAGTTAAATCAATTTTATCATAATTAATTGTCTGATAATTTACTTTTTCATTTTGGATTAAAAACTTATCGTTTTCTGTTTTTGATTGTTTTTCAGTCTCAACTGAATTATTCTTATTTTTCATTTTCACACCTTTCTTAGTATTAAATAATTTCATTTTACCCCTCCGATTTTATAATCATTTCTTTCTAATGAATTATCAATAATTTCTTGATTGACAACAATCCCAGCTTCTCTCAAAGGTTTAACTATTGCATCATTAATCAGAACCCTTTTCCTTAGAATTGAATTATTATATAGAGAGTATAACTGTGATTTATACCTTTCAATTTCAGATTGAGAGCTTAGACATTTTGTGTATGATCTTTGCATACTTCGCAGACCCTTTTCTAGAATTTTCTGATCACGTTTTAACAACTTTCTCAATTTATGATAATCATTCAAATTTGGGTTACCCAAATTTACGCCGAGTTGATAAGCTGAAATTCCAGTTCCAATATATAAAAGAAATAACATTACTGCCATTAAAATATCAACAGGACTTGGTGGATTATTAAATAAATTAGGAGAGCCACAACTGTCAGAAATGCCAGTTGAAATACATTGATTAGCTTTGTGAACTGCCCCCAACATAGAAGCAATACATCTTAAACCAATTAATGTCACCCCAACTCCACCCCAAGCCAAAACGAAAAGTCTAACTGGTCGCTTTCGCCCCTCATGTGTAAGAGAGCCAGCTTTAAACATAAAAACAACCGACAATAGACATATGGAAAAACTGATAAACATCACAAATACATTTTGTGAAAGACCAAAAATAGCTTCCATTTCAACCTGATTTAAAGCATCCCCAATCATAAACATATCCACCATTGACCCAAAAAGAGTCACTATTAAAAAGAATGCCCAAAGTGCAGAAATGTAAGCTGTATGTTTCTTTTTTTCAACTATTTTATCGCTCATAATTTACCTTCATACCCTTTCCCATAAAATGCAATATTAAATAATTCTTCAACTGAATACCCCAGTTCTAAATCGGTTTTATACTCTGCAATTTTATCGATTATTTTTTGTCTAGCCTTTTTGTAATTTTCAATTTCTATTGAATTATTTTCTTTGGTCAAGAAAGTATTACCAACTTCCTCCAGATCTTTAATTTGATCAGCATAATCAATTAATACTGACTCAATTGAATAATGTTTACCTTTTATCCCCAATAATTTTCTTAATGTAGATTGCTCTATTATATCTGGTGCAAGAATTTTTTCATATTCGCGAGAGAATTTATCAACAACCCCCAATTTTTTAATTGAACGACTTTTTCCTGTGATTAGATTCTTTTTCCCGAGTTCTACTTTACCAAACAATAACGTTTTGATTTCACTTTGAACTTTTTTAGAATAGATCAAATTGAACCTATCAACAACCTCATTGCAATATCTAATTGTCTCCTGATCAGAATTGGCAACACCAGTATCTTTAATTGACTCTATGTGTTTTGAAATGTCCGAACCAACATCTTCGAGGATTTTATTTACCTGAAATTCAAAAGTATTCGGATTTTTCTTTTTCATACTTTTTTTAATCCCGAAGAAATTATATATTTTATCTGCTATTTTCCCCATGACTCTATGCACCTTCTATCGAAATTGTAACTTTTCTATTATCTCCATTGCCATTCGCACCATTACAAACTGCATCCAACACTTTAATATCACTTTTACTCAAACCCAACTCTCCTAATTTGTCTTTAATAACATTCGCTCTATCTAATGAAATAGAACCATATTCGCATTTTCCATCTACCAAATCTTGATAACCAGTTATATCAATAGTATATGTTTTAACATTTTTAATACTTTCAGAAATTTTTTTTAACTCGGTATCAGCTTTTTCAGAATCAAGAAATGTTGTTTCATCTTTATTAAAAGCTAAAGCAGAACTAGAACCATATTCTCCATTAAACAATGACTTATATTGAACTCCAGTCGATGTTTGAGTAACCGTATAACTTCCATTATCAACTTCTAAAAGCTTTGAGTAATCATTATTTTGGACAATGACGTTAAATCCCATTTTACTTAAAATGCCTTTATATATATTTTGTAATTTTTCTTTCTGGTTTATATCACTGACAAAACTTTGAGGTAAAGTGGTCTCTCCTAAATGCGTTAAAATTAAGCTAATATTTTTTTCCTTATACTTATTCGATTCCGATTTATTTGATTCAATATATTGGTCTTTTATTTCATCAATAGTTTTATCACTAGTTAAAAAATTATCAGAAGCAAAATTCAAAGTACCTGTATCACTCAAACCGGAACCTGCCACAATCAAAAGTGGTTGTTCTCCAGTAAGTTGATCTGCCGCCTTTTCAATAGTGTTCATATAATCAGCATTTGAAGATTTTGGTTTCAGAGATTTTATTTTACTATTAATTGTCCCAATTAAGTCATTTTCAGCATTTTGTTTTGTATTGGAATTTGGTGAATTGATTTTATCAGTATCTATAGATGCTTGACTAGATGTATTATTTGAATCAACATCATAAATATTCACCTTTACAATTTCGTATTTATCTACTTGATCTAGTAATTTTTCTTTAGCCTCATCTGTAATTTGAGCAACTGGTGAACCCTGAACATTACCTACAACAATTCCAATTGAACTTTCTGGCTTATTGTCAGATTTGAACAAACCAGACCATGGATGCCACACCCAACCAACTAAATATACGAAAAATCCAACTATAACAAGGAAAATGATTAATCTTAAAGGGCTTCCTCCTGATTCCTCTTCCTCATAATCATCTTCAAACATCTATCTCACCTCCAATTTTAGCAAGATAGATACACTTATTATTACATCACTAAAAATTCGAGAGAGAGAGAGATCTTAACGCCCCATCTAATCTCTCTTTTTCAATAATATTTAAAAACATGAAAATATTATAGCATCTACTTTATATAAAAAAAATATTTTCTCAATCACTCATTCATACTCTTTTATACAAATAATAACATTAAAAATTTAATAATATTAAATTAATTCTAATTACAAGTATTTAAAACTGTTTTGAGTTTATTATAGTCTGCATTAGTTACCGATATTCCCCATTTGGTTGCGATTTTTGCCCAGCGTTCTGAATATGTGCACCAATAATTTTTATTATTAGGCATCCATTCTGCAGGTCCTTGATCTGATTTTTCTTCATTTTCTGCCCCACCAACTGCAACAAGATCATCATAATTATTTGCATAATCTTCTTTCTTTTCAGCGCTCCAACTAGCTCCTCCATGCTGATTTACGTAATGCAGCGGAATAATATGATCAATTTGGATCCCTCTTGACACTGCAGTTGCCGAATCAAAGGTCAACTCTTCCCCGCTATACGGATCTTCCCATGTTCCACTAATATATTTACAACCATCAGTAGTTCCAGTTCCTGATTTTATACTTTTCTTTAAAACTTCATCACGAACAGACCAGCAACTTGGACCTACCGAATCCCAAGTCGGATAATTATCCCGATCATAACTTGAATTATCTGCATTTTCAATTTTAACTCCATTTAGCAATCCACTTTCATTACTACTTGCTATTTCTGATTGTGAATCTTCACTAATATTATCATTCTCAGAAATCTGAAATTTTGTTTCTTGACCACTGTCTGCTTGACCACTATCTGCTTGCAAACTTAGATCTAAACTACTACAACCTGTCAAAAACAAACAAAAACAACCAACAGCTACTGTAAATATTTTTCTCATCACAATTTATATTATACAAGCCGAATTACCCCTCCTGAATCAAGTTCAGGATGACTATAACCACCCCGCCCTTACGGGCACCCCTCC
>JAISHP010000009.1 GCA_031262545.1 Candidatus Ancillula hodotermitis
TATAATTAAATGTGAGTATGTAGTACTCATAAGCAACGCCTTTCTTTTAGTAAATTTTTTGTTTTTTCTAAATTAAATTATACTAGATAAAGGCGTTGCACTTCTAATGTTAATTTGGGGACTTTTTTTTAACTTGTGATACAATATTAATATTAGGTTAAAAGATTAGGTCAAAAAGGAGGGGTGATGAGCTCGAAAAATAGAATAAAAAATAGGAAATATCGTGGAATTAGCGTTGCCCCCTCCCCTTGCTATTGTTTTAATATTTACTTTTTTATTTAGTTTAAGTTTTTCTTTTAATTTAAATCGTAGTTTTGCTGAGGATACTGATAATTGTGGTGGTTCTTCTGTAAATGTTGCTAAAACTACGACAAGACAAATTAATTTAGTTATTGATGATTCTGGGTCTATGTTTGTTGATGATAATAGCGGACATGATGTTTCTATTGACCGCTGGAGTCAAGCAAAATATGCTTTGGAAGTTTTTGCTGCTATGCTGACTGATGATGATACTATGAATGTTTACCGGATGAGTGATTTTGCTAATAATAAAATTGCAGGACCAAATCTTATTATGACAGGAAAAGAACCAGATAGTTCAAGGGTTGGTAAAGTAGAAGGAATGCAACTTCAGGGAGGAGGAACACCTTTTAGTCCTGTTCAGAAGGCTTATGATGATCTTAAAGGAGCGAATGATAACCAAAAATGGTTAGTTGTTCTTTCTGACGGTGAATTTGATAACAATCAACCTGATGGAGGTTTAGATAGTAAGTTACATCAATTTGTTAAGGATGGCTCTACAACAAAATCACCTCTAAAAGTTGCTTTTATGGCTATGGGGAAAGCAGCTCCGAGTTTTAGTGATGATAGTAAAAGTGGAGTTAATTACAAAAAAGCAGAAGATGGGCTTGATATTACAAATAAATTGACAGATTTTGCGAATTTGATTTTTAATCGTTCTGTAATTTCTTCAACTGGTCCAGTTATTACTCCTGATCTTGATCTTGATGAGGTTGTGGCTTTTGCTCAAGGTGGTAATGTAAAAGTTGGGGATGCAAAAGATACAAATGGGAATAGTTATAAAATTGATAGTAAAACTGATGTAAAGTGGATAGATAACCAAGAGGCTCATTATGGAGATCATATGGTTCAAGCGATTCCTAATAAAGATTTAGTTGGTGAATTAGCTGTTTATAAAAACATCAAAGCCGGGAATATTAGTTTTGATATTTCAGGACAAAATTCGTTGACATTTTTCTACACTCCTCATGTTAGCTTTGGGGTTGAGTTGACTGATGAACAGGGAAATAAAGTTGATGCGGATAAAATTGTTGGTGGGAAATATAATGTAAATTATGGCTTTATGAATTCTGATTGTAAATTTACTGACTCTAAACTTTTGGGTACACCAACATATTCTGCTAGTGTTACAAACAATGGTCAAATTATCGCTGATTCTCTAAAATCTGGCGATTCAATTGATTTTTCTCGAGGAGATGTGGCTATGGATGTTAAAGCAAATTATCTTGGCGGAAGCACATCAGAAGCCACAATCAATTTAACCGTTCAACAGCCAGGTTTATCTATGAAGTGTAACGAGCAAGAAAAAGATTATCAAGTTAGTCAGTTGAATGATTTGAAAATGCCATCAGATGCGATTGTTTTAGATTGCAAACAAGAAGTAAAAAGTGGCGGAGAACAAGAATTTAGTGATGAGGAATGGAATACTATTCAAGATTCTGATATTCAGGTCGATAAAGCAAAGATCAAAGGGAAAGATGAGAAAATTAATTTCGAAGTTCATAAATCTGATAAAAAAGGAGAATTTTTAGTTTTGCCTAAGGCTTATGATGGGGATGTTTATAAAACTGCTACGTCAAAAGATGGTGACTTGTCACCTCAATTATTTGTTTCTTACAAATATGATGAACAAGTTTCAAATTCAACAATTCCAGTTAAGCTAAAAGTTGAAAATGATTTGAATATTTGGTTGAGATTTCTGGATTTTTTGAGTAAATGGTGGTGGTTGTTATTAATTGTCATTATTGTTTTGATAATTTTTGTTGGTGAAGTTAGAAAACCTAGATTTTCTGGTAAAATTTCAAACCGACCAGATATTATTATGATTCCTCAAAAGCGTGGTCTTGATAAGCAAATTAGAAAAGGTAAATTTCAAAAATCAGGATTTGGGTCTATAGCGTGGGTTCCTTTTGTTGCAGAAAAAGGGACTTTGAGATTTGCGGAAGGGGCAAGTTAGGGCAAAAATGACAGCCATAAGGAAGCCTAAAAATAGGATTAGGGTAGATAATATCAAATCATTTCAAAATGAAAATAAAGCTTATGATATGAAAATAGATGGAGCAAAAATTAACAAAAAGACAGAAATTCCAATAAAAACTGGTTTTTTGATTACCCCATTAAGTGTTTTTGAAACCACAAATAGTGATTGGCATACAAAATGTGATATGACTTCAGGTAAAAATAATAAGAGGAAATAGAAAGATAAGGTAAAATCATGACAAAAGGTAATATATCAATTGCACCAACTCTAGTAATTGGGCTTGGAGGGACTGGTTCCAAAATTATAAATAATGTCGCTTCATTAATTAATGATGCTAATCCTGATTTGAATCACAAAGTAAAATATGTAGCCTTTGATACGGATGTGAATGAGTTAAAAGGAATTCGCAAAAAAAATCCTAATGTATATACTGTTCAAACTTCAACTTCTTCTACGGTTGGCGAATATCTTGAAGTTGAAGATTATGCTAGAGAAAATTGGTTTCCTGTTAATAAAATTGTTAGCCGAAAAACTTTGACTGAAGGAGCGGGGCAAGTTAGGGCTATTTCTCGTTTAGCGTTTAATACATCCCTTCGCTCTGGTAAATTATCTGAGCTATACAAGGCAATTGATTATCTTTTTCAACTGGAAGCCAATCAACAAGCTCAGACGTTAAAAATAGTTGTAGTTTCTTCTTTGGCTGGTGGAACTGGTTCAGGTTTAATTCTTCCTGTTGGTTTGCATCTACGGGAATATTTAAAAGAAAAATATTCTAGAACAGCTAATATTATTCGTGGCTTCTTTATCTTGCCTGATGTTTTTTATTCGGTTATCCCCGGGAAAGAAGAACAAAGTAATTTGAATTGTAATGCTTACGCTGCAGTTAAGGAGTTAGATGCTTTCTTAATGAGGGGAGATGGGACTTTAGACACGGCAAAATACCGCGATATTAAATTTGAGTTCCCAGAAGCTAATTCTGATCAGGTTGAAGATATAAAAGTAATGCCTTATGATTTTTGCACTTTATTTGACAGTGCTAATACTAGTGGAAAAACACTTTCTTCGTTTTCTGAGTTATTGAATCATGCTGCAACTTGTATTTATTCGCAAATTGCTCTGATGAGTGAAAAAATTAATTCTGCAGAAGATAATACAATTAGAGCTTTAGCATCTTCCAAAGGACGTGCAAGATATGTTGGTGTTGGTGCTTCTAGGCTAGTTTATCCATATACTCATATTCGTGATTATGTTGCTTATAATTGGGCAAAAGAGTGTATTTCTAAAGAATGGTTACAATATGATAAAGATTTTAAAAAGCAGCAAGTTAATAATCAAAAGGCAAGAAATGAAGGACATTTGGTTAAAGATTTGCATTTAGAAAATGTTTATACAGATTTGATTGAGGCTCAGATTAAACAAAAAAATCCATTTGCACTCAGTATTTCTAATCAATGTTCAAAGCTGGACAAAGATGGAGTTACAAAACTTGAAGATAAGTGGGAAACGTATATTGCAAATTTAGAGAAATTTTCTCGTGAAGATACAATTAGTGATGAATTGAAAAAATCTCAAGAGAATACTGGGGGAAAGATTAGGGATGCTTCGGGCTCGAATGATGGAAATGACTGGGCTCCTGTTGCTAATGGCTGTAAAGAGTATTACAATCTGGCAAATCGCTCAATTGAGCAAAAAGCAAGTTCAAAAGCTTATTCGTTATTTAGATATGACCAAGATGAGAATGCCGCTGCAAAGAGAGATGAAATGTTCTTGGAATCTTATCTTAAAGATCAAGATAATAAATTTATTCACCCTAATGCAGTTCGTCTATTTTTATATAAGCTTAACAGCTCTTTGGGGGAAGAAATCGTAAAAGTTGAAAATCAAGTCAAAGATCAAGAAGAATCGGCAAGTTTTAAAAATTTAGAAAAAGAAGTTATGAAGCAATTCTCTGAAGATGCTGAAGATGACTCTTTAAGTTTTCTTAGTTTATCAGAAATTGGAGCTAAGAACAATATCTGGTCTAAAATTTTTAATAAAGTTGATTTTAGTGAGGCTAAGAAAAAATTTGAAAATTATTTTGATCGAGTGAATGAACTTTTACAATTAAAAATTTATTTTGAACTACTAAAAGGTGCTAGAGGTTAAGATCAAAAACTTAATAAAAGTTTTGAAGTATTTTTTAACAATTTGGAAGATAAAATTGATGATATTGATGACAAATTAAGTTCACTTAGGTCAACTTATAAATCACATTCTGGAACATCAACACATTACGTTTTAGGAGAACCTCAATATCTTGAGAAAATTAATAAAAATATTCCATATACAGGAGGAGTCCTTTCTTTGGATTCAAAACTCTCTGAAAATATATATAATGAAGTTTTGAAATATGCTAATATCAAAGAGGCCGAGGAAGTCAAAGATAGCTCATTTTTTTCGGATTTATTTGATAAAACTATAATGGGTTATTTTAAAAATGATGTTGCTGAAAAAAATCAGTCTGCTTTAGATATTGATATTTTTAAGGCTTTGGAAAAAGAATATTCTTTTGATGCTCAAAATGTTAATTCTGAAGACAAGTTGCGCTATGTAAGTGATGCGATTAATGATTCTGTAGAGTTGGCTAATCCATTTATTGAAAATCCGATTGGAGAAGAAAAGCATCCAATTTTTGCCGCATCTTATAGTCCTGAACTAATGAAGACTTATCAAAATGATGAAAAACATATGGAGTTAATTAATAAAATTTATGATTTGGGCGGTAGAGAAAATGATTTGATGTCTAAGTATGAAATCCAGTTTTATAAAGCAATTTATGCAATTTCTGCTCAGGATTTGTCTAAATTTGCACCAGCGAAAGAATCTGAAACTGATACTCAGTCAGCTGGAGCATATTACTAGGCTTACTATAAATTGGTTGATTATCTTTCACCTAAAATGGGTGATTCTTCAGCAATTACTCCACATCTAGATAGAAGATGGCACTATCCTTTTATGCTGCCTGATATTAGCAAGAAGAGTGAGAGGATCCGTTGGGAAAAAATAGATCGTGCTTTGTTTTTTGGCTTACTCTGGAATCGAATCTTAATGCAGAATCAGACTAGAGAGGATACTTTTTATGTAAAGAATTTCAAGAATATGGATGAAGTTGATGATAATTTTGTAGTTTCTAATGGAACTCCTTGTGATCATTTTTACGAGATTTTTGATGCTTTGCAAATTGACCCGATAGCGGTTACAACGATTATAAATAATACTAATGAAGATATTAGGGATTATCGCTTGCAGAGTAATATTCGTTCTTTTGATGAATCTTCATTAAAATTTAAACTTGATAATTTCAAATTAGGTAAATTTAGTAATGATAGTGTTGTAATGAATTTTGAAAAAACTCAGTATTCGATATTATTCTTTTCTTAATGCTTTCAATACCAAGAGATGTGTCTTCTTTAGATAATTTAAATATGCTAGTTGATGATTTTATGACTATTATATTGGAATTTTTTGATTATGTTAGCTCTGAAGATGATAAGCAAGATTCATTTGTCGATTTAATAAATGAACAATTAGCGATATTTAAAGATACATGTAATTATTTTGCTAGTGAATATAAAATTGATGAGGATGAAAAACGTTATCAAATAAAAGATGTTGTCAAATATCGCGATGCTATTATCCAGCGAATTTCAAATTCAGATTTAATTGGAAGTGTTCGCGAGAAGGACAAAATTGCAAATATGTTTGCCTAATCGTTTGTGTTTCTAAGATCTTGAAAT
>JAISHP010000032.1 GCA_031262545.1 Candidatus Ancillula hodotermitis
ATTAGCCTAAACACGCAACGCAATCAAATAACATGTCACTCACTCTAGTTCGTTGCAAAACGGTTTTTGTAACCAGAATCGAACCCCAACACCCGCCACCTGCATTTTTATTGAAACCTAACCCCTTAACCTTCACCATACTTTCACATTATACCAAAAACATAAAAATCAAAATAACTATTTTAGTTTGCTAGATTTAGCTTGCTAGAATTTAATTAGTTTGTATTTTTCTCCGTGAGCTAAGCTGTATTTAAATACAGTCTAGAGCGAAATTCAAAATAACAAATTTAGCTTGCTAGAATTTGATTAGTTTGGATTTTTTCCGAGAGCGGAGCTGTATTTAAATACAGCCCCGAACGGAAAAATTCAAAATAACAAATTCTAGTAGTCCATACCTTGATTAGGATCTGCAGCAGGGGTAGCAACCGGTTCCGGCTTATCAGCCACAACAGCCTCTGCAGTCAAGAAAATACCAGCAATAGAAGCGGCATTTTGTAAAGCTGAACGTGTTACTTTAACAGGATCATTAACACCAGCAGCTAACAAATCTTCATAAGTGTCAGTTGCAGCGTTATATCCTTGCCCAAATGGAAGTTCAGCTACTTTATTTGCAACAACTCCACCTTCAAGACCAGCATTAGCTGCAATTTGCTTTACGGGAGCAGAAACAGCCCGAAGAACAATATCTCCACCGATCTTTTCGTCATCAGACAAAGCTTGATATTCTTTACTATCTTGAATACGTTTTGCAACTTGAATTAAAGCAGCTCCACCACCAGCAACAATACCTTCTTCAACAGCCGCTTTCGCATTACGAATAGCATCTTCAATTCTGTGCTTACGTTCCTTCAATTCAACCTCAGTTGCAGCTCCAGCTTTGATTTGAGCAACTCCACCAGCTAATTTAGCTAATCTTTCTTGCAATTTCTCAGTATCATAATCAGAATCTGTTCTCTCAATTTCACCTTTGATTAAAGCAACTCTTGCATCCAAAGCTTCTTTTGAACCTTTTCCATCAACAATAGTTGTTTCATCTTTAGTAACAATTACCTTTTTAGCAGAACCTAGATGATTCAAATCAGCATTTTCAAGCTTCAAGCCTACAGTATCAGAAATTACTGTTGCACCAGTCAAAACAGCCATATCCTCTAACATGGCTTTACGTCGATCTCCAAAACCAGGAGCTTTTACAGCTACAGATTTGAACACACCACGAATCTTATTTAAAACTAATGTCGTTAAAGCCTCGCCCTCAACATCTTCAGCAATAATTAAAAGTTGTTTTCCAGCTTGCATAACCTTCTCCAAAAGAGGAAGCATATCTTTTACAGTTGAAATTTTACCTTCAACAAGCAAAATAGCAGGATCATCTAAAACAGCTTCTTGGCGGTCAGCATCTGTTACGAAATAAGGTGCTAAATAACCCTTATCAAAACGCATACCTTCAGTAAATTCAAGAGTTGTTCCAAAGGTATTACCTTCTTCAACTGTCACAACTCCTTCAGATCCAACTTTCTTCATAGCATCAGCAATAATTTTACCAATCTCAGGATCATTAGCAGAAATTCCAGCAGTTTGAGCTAACTCTTCACCATTAACATCAATTTCTTTTGCAACTTTATGCAATTCCGCGACCATAGCTTCTACAGTTACATCAATTCCTTTACGAAGAGCAATTGGATTTGCACCAGCAGCAACATTCTTCAAGCCTTCAGCAAATAAGCTTTGAGCCAAAACAGTCGCTGTTGTTGTTCCATCTCCAGCTACATCATCAGTCTTTTTTGCAACTTCTTTAACTAATTCAGCACCAATTCTTTCATAAGGATCCTCTAATTCAATATCCTTAGCAACAGTCACACCATCTTTAGTAATAGTTGGTGCACCCCATTTTTTATCTAAAACTACATTACGCCCTTTAGGTCCAAGTGTAACTTTAACAGTATTAGCTAACTTGTCAAGTCCAGCTTGCATTCTCTTACGAGCTTCTTCATCATATGCAATTATTTTTGCCATATTTACTTTCCTTTCTATTTTTTACAGTTTTAAACCGTTATTAATATTATACGTAATCACAACTTAATAAAATTCAAAAGTTGAGCCAATTGTTTGCAAGTTTTAATCAGAGTTTTAATCAGAAAGTTTGGCTTGATTAATTTTAAGCAATTTTTCAGCATATTCTTTTGGTGCACCGATAGTTCTAACTTCTTGTAAAACCAAATTATCAATCCCTATTTCAAGTAATTCAGATTCCAATCTTTCAACCTCGGACTTAGATATTACAGTTGGGTCAACTGTCGTTCTAAATTGAACATCAAGTGGATTTTCAGAATTTATTCTATTCTTTCTTTGTTCTAAAATAATTTCTAAAGATTCACTAGTTAACTTTTCCGAACCTTCACGATTTGTAATTTTATCAACCAGATCAGAAGGTGCCTTAATATCAAAACCAACCCAGTCCACGAGAGGCAAAATCTTTATTAATCGCTTTGGGTAAGCTCCTGAAGTGTGTACCCCAACTTTAAATCCTAATTTTTTAGCTTCTAGCATAGTCTGACTCAGAACT